>CAZIKA010000087.1:0-10169 GCA_964539705.1 uncultured Prevotella sp.
TATGCCTTTGCGCAAGCAATGGTAGGTAAGGTGAGTATCCTCTTCTTGGTTGATACCTTCCGTAATGGTGGTTTGGGACTCTCGCCTCAGGAGTTTGGCTTCGTGATGGGTATCGTGGGTATTGTGGCACTTACTGTAGGTGGTCTTTTAGGAACGAAGGCTGTTGGATATTTTGGACTTAGGAAATGCCTATGGCCTATGGCTCTGAGTATGCTGGTGCCTTGTATCGTCTATGTGGCACTCAGCTATTGGCAACCGCGTTCCTTGATGATTGTAGGCTTATGCGTATTAGTAGAACAAATGACCTATGGCTTTGGCTTTGCTGCTTATCTGTCATATCTAAAACAGATTGAGAATCGCGAAATGGGTAAATCGTTGATGGCACTCTCGTTGCTGTTGGGATGTCTTGTATCAGGCCCCTTACTCCAATACTTTGGATATAATGGTTTCTTTGTATTAGGTCAGGGCTTGTCTGTGCTTACCATTCTATCTGTTCTTTTTGTATATCGGAGCATAAATTGAGGAGCAGGCAGCTCCTCGGGTAGGAACTGCCTGCTCCTCGATGAGGAACTGCCAGTTCCTCGCCTTCGATTGGCTAGCTTCTTTTTTATATTCCCAGTCCTCCTTGGAACGATAAATCTACGGCCTTGCTCTGCTGGATGCGAGAGTGGGGTGGTACATCGTTGGTTACCCAGATGTTACCACCAATTACGGAGTGGTGACCGATGGTGATACGACCCAGGATAGAGGCGTTGGAATAAACGGTAACGTGATCCTCGATAATGGGGTGACGAGGAATATTCAGCATATTTCCATTTTCATCGTAACGGAAACTCTTAGCACCCAAGGTTACACCTTGATAGAGTGTTACATGATTGCCGATGATAGCGGTCTCACCGATGACCACACCTGTACCGTGATCAATAGCGAAATACTCACCAATCTGGGCGCCTGGATGGATGTCGATACCTGTCTTTGAGTGGGCCTGCTCGGTAATGATACGTGGTAACACGGGTACTTGCATCTGGTGCAGAACGTGAGCCAAACGGTAGTGGGTCATCGTGTTCATCACAGGATAGCAATAGATTACCTCACCATAATTCGTAGCGGCGGGGTCACTCTGGAACATCGCTTCAACATCAGTATAGAGCAGGCGTTTCACCTCAGGTAACTGATCAATGAACTTCAGGGCTATCTCCTCTGCCGAACTGAGTACGTCGTTCTCGCTGCACTCCTCGCAGAACTGCAGGCCACGGGCTATCTGTCGGCGCAGTAAGCAATAGAGCTCGTCCATGCTGACGCCGATATGATAAGAGCGCATCTTTTCATCGCTCTGTCGCTTGTGGAAATAGTCTGTGAAGATAATGTCCTTACACAAGCTCACGATGCGTCTTACCTCTTCCACACTTGGTAGCGGAGCGGTGCCTGCAGGCATCATGTCACGCTCGCGTTCCGACAATTTCGACAGTTTCGCTACGTTTCTTTGTAGCACTTCGTTCAATTGATCCATAATGAATAATTATCTGATGAACAGCAGTTCGCGGTATTTTGGCAGGGTCCACAGACCATCCTCAACAATCAGTTCCAGTTTGTCAATCTGCTTACGGATAGCTTCCATGTGGGGACAAACGGTATCGTGATATTGGATGGCTCGCTGGTGGATATCCTCGATGCGGTTAGCCACGCGACGAGCCTCCGTCAGGTCTTCTACCAACTGCTCAATCTTTTCCGTACGCTCTGCAATCTCCTCGATGAGTTTCATGTTACGGCTCGACAGACGCTCAGCACGTTCAGCAGGAAAGACTTCCTTCATGCCCTGCACGTTCTTGATGAGCTGACTCTGATAGTGGGTAGCCACAGGGATGATATGGTTCATAGCTAGGTCACCCAGTACGCGGGCCTCAATCTGAACGGTCTTCACATACATCTCCCATTTTACCTCGTTGCGAGCTTCCAACTCCTTCTGGTTCATTACCTTGGTGCTCTCAAACATCTTAATGCTGGAATCGTCGAGGTAATGCTCGAAGATCACGGGGCACGACTTCTCCACGTCAAGTCCGCGCTTGGCAGCTTCCTTCACCCATTCCTCTGAGTAACCGTTGCCATCGAAACGGATGGGCTTACAGGTCTTCACGTCATCCTTCAGTACCTCGAGGATGGCACGGATTTTCTCTGTTCCGTTGGCAATCTTGGCATCCACGCGTTCCTTGAAAGAGGTCAGAGCCTCTGCCATGGCTGCGTTTAGGGCAATCATGGCGCTGGCACAGTTCACACTGGAACCTGGTGCACGGAACTCGAATCTATTACCTGTGAAGGCAAAGGGACTGGTGCGGTTGCGGTCGGTATTGTCAACAATCAGGTCGGGAATCTGGGGGATGTCAATCTGCATGCCCTGCTTACCCTTCAGGTTGAACAACTCGTTAGCCTCCGACTCCTCGATATGGTCGAGAAGCTCGGTCAACTGTGTTCCTAGGAATGAAGAGATGATAGCAGGAGGTGCTTCGTTGCCACCCAGACGGTGAGCATTTGTAGCACTCATGATAGAAGCCTTCAACAGACCGTTGTGCTTGTAAACAGCCATCAGGGTCTCCACGATGAAGGTCACGAAGCGCAGATTCTCTTCTGGCGTCTTACCGGGAGCGTGGAGCAACACGCCATTATCGGCGCTGAGGCTCCAGTTGTTATGCTTACCACTACCATTGATGCCATCGAAGGGCTTCTCGTGGAGCAGTACGCGGAAACCATGCTTGCGTGCCACCTTCTTCATCAGCGACATCAGCAACATGTTATGGTCGACGGCCAGGTTGCACTCCTCGAAGATAGGAGCCAATTCAAACTGGTTGGGCGCTACCTCGTTGTGACGGGTCTTTACAGGGATGGCGAGTTCCAAAGACTGAATCTCAAGATCCTTCATGAAGGCCACCACGCGATCGGGAATTGTTCCGAAGTAGTGGTCATCCATCTGCTGGTTCTTTGCACTCTCATGTCCCATCAGTGTGCGACCGGTCATCAGCAGGTCTGGACGGGCAGAGTAGAGACCCTCGTCAACGAGGAAATACTCTTGTTCCCAACCTAGGTTCACCTGCACCTTGTTCACGTCGTCATAGAAATACTGACAAACATCCTTGGCTGCCTTGCCCACAGCATGCAGGGCACGGAGTAGGGGAGCCTTGTAGTCGAGGGCCTCACCCGTGTAGGCAATGAAGATAGTGGGGATACACAGTGTGTCGTCGATGATGAAGACGGGTGATGTGGGATCCCAAGCTGAGTAGCCGCGTGCCTCGAAGGTGTTTCTGATACCACCGTTGGGGAATGAACTGGCATCGGGCTCCTGCTGAACCAGCAGTTTTCCAGAGAACTTCTCAATCATACCACCCTTGCCATCGTGCTCTACAAAGGCATCATGCTTCTCGGCAGTACCCTCGGTCAGAGGTTGGAACCAGTGTGTGTAGTGGGTTACGCCCATTTCCATTGCCCATTTCTTCATGCCGTCAGCTACTGCATCAGCAATCGAACGGTCCAGACTAGCACCATTATCTATCACGTCAATCATGGCGTCGTACACGTTCTTCGGCAAGTATCGATACATCTTTTCTTTGCTAAAGACATACTTGCCAAAATACTCAGAAGGGCGCTCTGTGGGCGCCTTCACCTCGAGTGCGTGTTTCTTGAACGCCTCTTCTACTACCTGAAATCTTAAGTTGTTTGCCATTGCCTTCTCTAATTTTGGGTGCAAAGTTAATAATTTTTATCTGACTTTCTTTCGTTATTAGAAAGTTTTTTCTTATTTTTGCAGAGATAATTTGAAGGTTCTTGTTATGTTGACCAATTTCTATAAAACTCTATTGGCAGTTTTGGGCATGTTTCTGTACCTCTGTGCTGAGGCGCAGACAGTAGCTAATGTAGATTCTGTGATGCCTGAAAGCGATTCCTTAGTTCGCGTTTTGCGTAATCAGGTTCAGGAATTACAGTTGGAGCGTATCATGATGCAGGAACGCTTGGCTGAGACAGGACGAAGTGATTCTCTGTGGGTAGCAGAGCGTAAGGCACGAATAGATTCCTTGCGTAAGATAACGCCAGGGGCACCGCTTGTTATTGATGGCGATACGTTGCTTGTACTTTATGCACGAAAGGGAGGACTATATCCAGAAGCACGAGTAGAGCAGGCCTCTTCAAAAATCCTGTATCAAGGCAAACGGTTGACGATGTTTGCAGACTCTGTCTATGTCTATGAAAGTGATTTCTTCAGCGATATCATGGCAGGCAATGATGTTATTCTCAGCGTAACAGATATCGATGCACTATGGCAGAATACCACCCGTCAGAAGCTTGCAATAAATTATGCTGAGATTATCAGGTCTAAGATAGCGGAGATACACGAGGAATATGGCTTGCAACAGAAACTATACGGGTTGATGTGGGTCGTCATAATTATTGTGGTACAATGGTTCCTAATCAAGACAACTCTATGGCTCTATCGTAGATGGCGCTATCGCCTGTTGAAGCTTACGATGAGGAGGGATATCCCATTAAAGATCAAGGATTATGAGGTACTGAATGTTCGAAGACGTGGTATTCTCTTCCTCTTCTTCTTCCGCCTGTTTCGCATCTTGCTTATTATATTGCAGTTGCTCATTAGTGTGCCTTTGCTCTTCTCCGTTTTCCCAGAAACGAAAACTTTTGCCGTCACAATTATAAGAAACATCTGGAATCCATTTGTAGACATTGTGTTGTCGGTGATTGGCTATCTGCCTAACCTTTGCAAAATCGTTGTCATTATCGTTTGCTTCCATTATATCGTGAAAGCATTCCGCTATCTGTCCAACGAGGTGGCATCAGGGAAACTGAAAATCAACGGCTTCTATGCTGACTGGGCACAGCCCACATATTTCATTTTGCGCTTCTTGCTCTATTCATTTATGTTTGTCATGATATGGCCGCTGCTTCCCAGTTCCAACTCTGAGATATTCCAAGGCGTTTCCGTTTTTATCGGTGTGTTAGTATCACTTGGCTCTACATCGATAGTCGGCAATGTGATGGCAGGATTGGTGATGACCTATATGCGACCGTTCCGTGTTGGTGACTTTATCCGTTTTGGTGATGTGGAAGGCTTCGTTCTTGAGAAGACAGCATTAGTGACGCGTATCAGGACACGTAAGAATGAGGTTATAACTATTCCCAATTCTAATCTGATGACAGCTCAGACTTCTAATTTTACTTTTGCTGCAGAAAACTATGGCGTCATAGTACATACGAAGGTGACGATAGGTTACGATATGAAGCATGAGTTGATAGAGAGTTTGTTGCTGGCAGCAGCAAAATCTACCAAGAACCTTTTGCAAAAACCTTTGCCTTTTGTGCGTGTTACTGCACTTGATGATTTCTATGTGGAGTATGAAATTAATGCCTATACCCATCATACGGAACATCTTTCTGATATTTATTCTGAACTGCATCAGCATATACTTGACCATTTCCATGGAGCTGGTGTGGAAATCATGTCGCCCCATATCTTTGCCCATCGCAATGACTTGGAACTTCAGATACCAAAGAACGAAAATAACTGATTTTGTTTTGCCGTTTAATATAAATATATTATCTTTGCAGACGACAACGTGATTACTAACTAAAAACATAAAAAGAATGACTAAAAGAGCTTCTGCCATTCTGGCTTTAATACTCGTCTTGATGTTGGGGCATGTCAATATGATGGCAGCCAACACGAAAACAACTGTCAGCCAAGTTTCTTCTATGGTGACGCTGAGTGACGATGTTGACTATATTATTACTGGTGCAACACCTTTCACTGCTGATGGCCTTGTTAATATCACCAATACTGATCATGCAGTATTGATTCTTGATAATATAAAGCCTTCCAAGATTACTACTTGGTTGAAGTATATTCAGATTAACGGAGCAAAGGCTGTCAATGGCACCAACTGTCAGGTGAAGCTCTACAATCTGGGATGTATCGTATTGCCTTATGCCGGTGGCGATAAATTCAAACCGTTGACCGTATACTCAGAACCTAACTTTGAAGGTGATATGTGCAACGATTTCGGTTTGGAGCATACAGATGGCTACATGAATACGCTGACTGATGCAAAGCTGAACAACCGTATCAGTTCCTTCAAATTGAAGCGCGGTTATATGGTGACCTTCTCTCTGAAAGCTGATGGACGTGGCTATAGTCGTTGCTTTATCGCTGCTGACGAAGACCTGGAGATGGCACAGTTGCCTGCTATTATGAACAATAGCATCACATCGTATCGTGTGTTCAAATGGTATGATGCAGGTAAGAAACAGTTGGCAAACGACTTGAATACCACAACGTTGGCAGCACTTAATGTTCAGAGCAGCTATACTTGGAGTGAAGGTCATGATATGGGACCTGACTATGAATGCGTGCCCAATCACATCTATGAGGACTATCCTTCTTCCCGTGCTATAGGTAGAGCTACTTGGTCACCTCATACGAAGAATAATAACGAACCTAAGAATGGGTCTGATGATCATCCCCAGGACTTGAACACTATCCTGAACAACTGGGAGAATATGATGCGTACGGGTATGCGCCTTTGTTCGCCTGCTTCTTGGGATGGTAGTGACTATTGGAATGCAACTGGCTTCCTGGCTGATTTCCTTGACTCTGTTGATGCACGTGGTTGGCGTTGTGATATTATAGACCTGCATTGCTATTGGGCAGAAGGAAGTTTTGGAAATATGCACTACTGGTCTGATAAATATAAGCGCCCAATATGGATTTCGGAATGGTGCTGGGGTGCATCATGGAATAGCAATGGTGCCTTTGCCAGTGGCGCTACTGAGACTCAGACAAAGGAAGCCTTGGAACGTATCTGTACTAAGATGAACGGCTGGGATTATGTAGAGCGTTACTATTACTGGAATGGTGAGCGCGACCCATCGCGTTTGTATAAGAATGGTTCTCTTACGCCTGCTGGAAAGTATTATTCTGAGATGAACTCAGGTATCGCCTATAACGGCAAGATGAACTACGTACCAAAGATACCTACACAGTATGACCCGTCGGATCTTATTGTTGAATTTAATAATGCTGAAAAGGTGGCAACACTTCAGTGGTACGATAGAAATGGCGAGATGAACAATAGTATGGTGGTTCAGCGTAGACCTGGAACAGGCAAGTCATGGGAAACGATTGCAAGCATTGATCTGAAAGATGATGCGGGCACTTATACTTATGAAGACCGCGAGGCAACGAATGGTTGCCAGTATCAAATTGTTATCAAAGATGCCAACAATCGTGAGCGTAAGACCTCTATCGTGACAGCAGCTAGCGCCACTTTGAAGGCCGGCGATGCCCTTGACTTGGATGGAAAGACATATTATTTAGGTGGTAATATCCTTACAAACGGTAGCTTTGAGATGGGCTTCACTGGATGGACAGATGGTAAGGGTAATACGTTGTCAGCACCATATTTTCAGGTAGTAGGCGCTGGTGGTAATGACGGACAAAGCTATCTGCAGGCTTATGGTAATGGTGGCTCTAGCTCTGAGTCTGCTGTAAATACCCAATTCAACCTGAAGGCTAACACAAACTATTATTTCTCTATCGCTTCATGTAATATGCCTGGTGGCATATCTTGTCGTGTGGGACCTGGAAGAGAAGGGTCTACCTCAATATCTCCCAAGTTGTATATTGACAATAAAACAACCAACTGGGTAACTCAGTTTGTTAGTTTCGAGAACGGTGAATCGTCCATTGGACGTATTCAAATGTATAATCTTGCAGCAAAGGCACAGGTTGATCAGGCGCTTTTGTGTCAACTCTATACAACAAAAGACTCAGCTATCGCCGATGGTATTGAGAAAGCCCGTTTGAAGGCAGAGATGTTTAAGGCATATAATACGAAGTTTGATTATCTGAACAATGATTTGACTTCGGTGTTGTCTGCTATTACCGGTAATGATGCTGAGGCACTGGCTGCTGCAGAAAAAGCTGTTGAAGAAGCCCTTACGGCATATAATTATTTGGCTGACGGCACATTGTTGGCTTATGCCGAGAAAGTGGCAACATGGAAACTTTATGGCTATGAGCAGTTCGAGGCCTTGTTGACTGCAGCAAAAAATGCTAAAACCGTGAGTGATGTGGCTGCTAGTTATACGGCATTGGAACTGGCTATTGATGATTACATGACTTATAATAGGAGAACAGATAACATCAAGAATCCAACTCTTGCTAAATCAGTAGGATGGACAACCAAAGCAGGTACATATAGAGACGGTGATCAAAGATTGAATACGATTGACGGTGTGACTTGTTGGAATGCATGGTGGAATAATGTAGAGATTAATGATACAACTCTGTCTTTGGCTATTAAACAAGATATGGGAAGCATCGGTACCGGTTATCATGGATTATATGCCTTAGAGTGTAAAGCCTCTACGGAACATTACTGTTTGTCAGATCAGCATGGATACATTACTGATGGTACTACGACAGAGAAGACACAAACACTGAAAGCTGACTTCTTGGATTTGAATATGCCTGTGGCTAATCGTTGGGATCAACTTTATTCTGCACCAATTTATCTGGAAGATAATGCCAAACTTACCATAGGTTTTGAGAGTTCAAAACAGGGTGCTATGGATGGTGCATGGTTGGAGGTAGGTAATGCCCTAAGTACAAACAAAAATGATAAGCGTGAGGGATGGTGGTGTGCTACAGATTTCGCAATACGCTATACACCCTTATATATTAGAACAGTAGTGCCCAATCAGTTCGCTACTATTTGTCTACCTTATGCGATGCGTTCGTCATCAACGGTGAAGTTCTATAAAATAGTGGGTGTCAATCCGGAATACACTCAGTTGTGTCTTGAAGAAATGGATGAGGTGGAGGCAGGTGTGCCTTGCATATTCCGCTCTACAGAGACTGAGGCCTATTTCCTGGAATATGGAGAGAAACCATTGACATCAGGGAAAACTGGTGATGGTAATTTGAGAGGTTACTTAAATGTTCCTGGCAGCGTTCAGACAGAGTATTATTATGACGTGAATGGAGCTTTTGAGAAAGTTGTAGGAGACCGTCCGGAACGTCAGCCTTACTCAGGCAACATGCGAGCATTTGACGATAAGAACAGCAAAGCCATTCCTACCATAGAGGATTGGCAGGGTGAGACGATGCCTATTCATGGCGTTACTGACAATGAGAAGACTGCAAACAATGAAAAGGTTCAGACGGGAATACAGTTCGTGTCTAAGACTCTGCGACAGGACGGATTGTTTACACTCGATGGACGTTATGTTGGCAATAGTAATGTCAAGCCTGGTTTGTATATTAGGGTTGTTGATGGTCGTACTTACAAGACCTTGGTAAAGTAATATTGGATTATTGGTTAATAGGATGATACAGATAAAACGGAATATAGTTTTTGCAGTGGTGGCGATTAGCGCTTCCACTGCTTTTGCACAAGATGGTCTGCGTGCATCCTCCAGCCGTTATCTTCAGTGTAACAAAAAGGCTGATGTGTATGTACCGTTTGCCATCTCTGCAGAAGGAGTGCGCTATACCCCGACTTGGGGTATGGATCAGGCATGGATGGATGAACATATCATGCTGAAGGGTATCAACCACATGGGTAAGGAGAATATTGGTATTGGGCGCTCAGCTTATCGATTCACCAAGCCTCTTACCAACGATTCTGTACTCAGTAGCGATGTGATTAATATGATTAATCAGCGCAACAGAATCTTTAACAAGGTCTCAGCCACTCTTCCTCTTGTGCTTACTGCCGATCAGGAGGCTGGTACCGATGAGTACTTTGTCAAGAACAAGTCTGCTGATGTAGACCGATGGGCTGCCATGATTAATAGTCATGTGCATTATCTTCAGGAGAAGACTAAGCATCCTGTGGTGGGAGTATCTCCTTTCAACGAGCCTGACTTTTGGACTGTTGAAGAAGGTGCAACGCCTGAGAAACAAAAGCAGGTGGCCAAAATCCTGAAAGAAAAGTATCCTCGTTTTGCCGATGTGGCTATCGTAGGTGGTAATACGCTGAACGATGACAAGGCTATAGAATGGTATACTTCTGGCAAACAATACTACGATTGGGGTAATACCCATCAGTTGGCAGGTTCGTTCGACAACTTTGCCGGTTTCTTCCAGCAATTGGTGAAGGATGGCAAGA
>CAZIKA010000088.1:0-10109 GCA_964539705.1 uncultured Prevotella sp.
GACATCGAAGAGGTGGGTAACGACTATCATGTTTACCTCACCGCTGCCGGTGGTATCTCTCCTACTGCTGCCCGTCTGGCTAAGCACGTCATACTGGAACTGAACAGCTTCCATAACCCCAACGCAAAATTCATCCACGACGTCTATGAGCCGCTGGATCCTCCTTATCGTCAGCCCATCATGATTACGAAGGTGAGCGACCGTATCGGTGTACCTTACGTGTCGATTCCTAAGGACAAGGTGGTAGGTGTCGTAGAGTGCAACATCCCCGACGAGGCACGTGCCTTCAAGGACTCTGACCCTGTGACTGAAAAAATTGGTTTCCTCACAGCCGAGTTCCTAGTGGATGAGTTGCGTAAGGGTCGTATCCCTAAGGAATTCCTGCCTCTGCAAAGCGGCGTAGGTTCTACGGCTAATGCTATCTTGGGTGCCCTGGGTGAGGATAAGCAGGTGCCCGACTTCAACATCTATACCGAGGTTATCCAGAACTCTGTCATCGAGATGATGCTCAATGGCCGCGTAAAAGATGCTTCAGCTTGCTCACTCACCGTCAGCAACGAGTGTCTGATGCAGGTCTATGACAATATGGACTATATGAAGAACCACCTGACGCTGCGTCAGAGCGAGATATCTAACTCGCCCGAGGTGATTCGTCGACTGGGTGTCATCGCTATCAACACAGCCATTGAGGCTGACCTCTATGGCAACGTGAACTCAACGCATATCAGTGGCGTGAAGATGATGAACGGTATTGGTGGTTCTGGCGACTTTATCCGCAATGCCTACCTCTCAATCTTCACCTGTCCTTCTGTAGCCAAGGGTGGTGTCATTTCTTCTATCGTGCCTTTCGTAAGCCATCAGGACTCTTCAGAGCACGACGTGAACATCATTGTGACCGAACAGGGTATTGCCGACCTGCGCGGCAAATCGCCTGCTCAGCGTGCAGAGTGCATCATCGAAAACTGTGCTCACCCCGACTACAAGCAGTTGCTGTGGGACTACCTGAAAATCTCGAAGATGGGACAGACACGTCACAACCTGACCGCTGCCTTTGCTATGCATGACACACTGGCTCGCAAGGGCGACATGCATCTCACAGATTTTGCGGAGTATGTAAAATAAGAAGCATTTAGATATCAGAAAGGGGTGCCCCGCCAAATTGGTAGGAGCACCCTTTTTCTATTGCGCCTATGAATAAATCATCAGATTAGACAGCCTTACCCATGAGGCTGTAGAAGAGTAGGTGGTTTGGAAAATGCCGATACCTAAGGTTGGGACGTTCACGATAATAGGTGACCCTGGCATGTTGCTCCATGTCTGTCCATCCTTGCTGGTGCGTGCAAAGAGTTGGTTACCACGTCGCTCGAACTGCATATAGGGGTCGAACTGATAACCTTTATAGTTTGGAAACTGCGGACGGCCGTGACGGCTGAGGATGGTAAGCATATTTCCGCAGTTGTAGAGCGGGAATGCGCCCAACTGATAATACACCGTGTCGCGCTGATGGGGTGCGCAGATTATCAGTCCCCCCTCATTATAGGCCGTTACTTGATGTTCTTTAAGTCCCTCCATGTCGTTGACACGTGCCATCACCACGAAGTCGCCTGTGAGTTCCTTGATGACCTTGGCTCCGTTTTCCAACGGGTTGATGTTGAACTCGGCATTGGCTCCTGCAAGTGTTTGCTCTTCCTGCTGTTGAAAGACGAGCTTCATCGTGGTAGGGAGTGTGAACTTACTGTCTGGATCTGACTCCTCGAAGTCATCATCGCCCAATGACGGTAGTTGCTCGTCTTTCAGCCGTTCATACATCTTCGTCACCTCTTCCTCGCCGGAAGCGATAGGCATGATGATGAGGTCGCTCAGATAGCCTCGGAAATTGTTGGTGCCAGTGGCATCGGCTCCGATGACGACGTGTCCCTCGGGACGAATCATGAGAAAGTTGTTCTTCTCCTGCAGCAACTGTCCGTCGCGATAGACGCGCTCCATCCAGCCATCGAAGGTGACGACCCAGTGGTGCCACTGGCCTACGCTTTTCTCGATAGCCTCCTTGGCACCGCTACTCTCAAACGAACCGTTGTGGTTGATGAGACCCGTCTGCGGGTCGGTGCCTAATCGCAACTCCGTGGTGGCCAAGTCGGCACGTGAACTGCTAAGTGAGGCAATCGTTGCTACGGGACTTGCCTCGGTCTGCAACGTCCATGCGGCAATGGTGTAGGGTGCATTATAGCAATACACATTCGATAGGGGCGACTCGCTGATAAGTGCCTGACTGCCGTTGAAAAAGAAGGCCCATTTGCCGTCCTTCACCCTCATGCGGATGGGTTTATTGGCTGTGAAGTTCATGACGCTGGGTGTGTTTACCTCTGTCACGTCGAATGATGACTGATGCCCTTTTGCCACCTCCTTGGCATCAATGAAGACGGCGGCAGCGAGACTCTGTCCACGCTCCCCAGCCTCCACATCCTTCTTGTGCATACCGGGATAAGCATCATTCCCCTCTACATTGACGGTAGGCAGCACGGGAGCTTCTTTCCATATCTTCACGTTCCAGATGGCGGGCATGTGACCGTTTTTCTGCGTGTCGCTGATGGTGATGCGCACGTAGCGGGCCTTTGTGGTTTGAGGTTTGAGATTGGAGGTTTGAGATTTGTCGATCATGGGCGACCCCTGCAGGGTATTGTCACTGCGGTCGGCAAACAGTTTCCATAGACTGCCATCTATCGAGGTCTCTATCTTATACTGATAGAAGAAGGTGGCATATTCGAACTGCGTCCATATCTCGTTGAATTTCTCCACCTTTCCAAGGTCTATCTGTAGCCACTCGTCTTGATGGCTACCGCGTCCCCAGTTGGAGTGGCGTGCCTTCCACAATGTGGCGTTGTTGTCATCGACCGCATACTCAGGCTTGAACCACTCGTCGTAGTAGCTAGAGGCAGTGACCTTGGCTCCGAAAGCTATATTGGGCGTTTGGTCGTTTGCTTGTTTAGTCGTTTGGGGAATCAGGAACGGTACTCCCTGCGCATTGTGGGTGGGGATGATGGGTAGGATGTTTCCTTCGTCATCGAATATCATCTCGTCAATGCATACCTGGCGGTTGAAGCCGTGGATACTGCGGGGCAGGTTATGCCGATGATAAACGATGTAGTACTGGCCGTCTTTCTCTAGGATGCTGTGATGGCCGGGGCCGTGCACCGTTTTGTCATCATTGGTTTTCAGTATACAGCCTTTGTATTCATAGGGTCCCATGGGTCCTGTCTTCGAAACAGCATATTGTACACGATACGATTCATCATGGCAGGACCCCGATGAATAGGTAAAATAATAGGTGCCGTTGCGCTTGAACAAGTAGGGAGCCTCAAAGAAGTCGGTAATCTCAGTATTGGGAATCAGTTTCTTGTCGACAAACGACTTCAGGTCCCTGCCCATCTTTGCCACACCGCAGCCGAATCCTTTATAAATACCCCAGGTGCCGAAATACAGGTACGTGGCACCGTCGTCATCGACGAAGGTCTGTCCGTCGAGTGTGATGGCGTTATGTACAAAACGGTCGGGTACCAGCACGGCATCGTTCTCGCCCATGACGTTGATCCACGGACCAACCGGTGAGTGACTCTTTCCTTCGTGCAGCTGACAGGGCTGACAGTAGAAGTAACGAAAGCTGCCATCGGCGGCCCGTATCACATCAGGCGCCCAAACCACCTCTGAGGTGGGCCAATTCATGATATAGTTGCGCCAGTTCACGAAGTCCTTGCTCACCCAAACCTGAGCAGGACCGTAGCCGTTGCCCGTGCCGTCGGTGGTAGCATAGAGGTAATATGTGTCGCCAAATTTCCGGATGGTGGGGTCGGCAAAGTAGCCTGGGATAAACGGATTGCCCGCTCCTGGTGTGTTCCAGAGCGGGCTATCTGATGTTTGTGCCTGCAGGGGCTGCGACACAGCCGCAACACACAGGGTAAGAGAGAAGAGTGCTATATTCATTTATTTCACAAGTCTTTTTCTACCGTTGATGATATTGATGCCTTTCTGAGGCGTTGAGAGCCTGCGACCTTGCAGGTTGTAGATGATTTGAGGTTTGAGGTTTGAGGCTTGAGGTTTTGTTTCCTCGATACCCAGAGTACGTGGGTCAGTATACTCCACGCTGGCCAGTTCGGCTCCGTATTCGCTGTTGCCGGTCACGTGGACACGGAAGATGAAGCGGGCCAAGGCCTCCTTGTCGGCACTCTGCTTATAGCGCAGAATCTGACCTATGGTATAGTCCTTGCCTGCGGTCAGTTTACCGGGGTACTGTCCAACGGTAAACGACAGGCTGCTGGGTGAGAATTCGCTGTAAAGATAACCACTGGCATAGACGGTGACGACGCCCGTTTCGTTGAACCAGTGACCATAGCCGTTGGCAGTTGAGCCACGATTCACACGAGCTAAAGTAGTGGGATTCATGGCATAGAACATTACCTTTCCTTCTGACGGACCACTGGAGGTCCATGCCTGCATCATATCGGCAATATCGGTAGCATTCACTTGAAAGGCGGTGCCCAGCATGGCCTGTGCCTTGCCTGATACGTTGACGGTGACTCCATCATAGGAGTTAAGTTTTGGCAGTGTGATATCGTAGGTTAAAGTGATGTCAGCCACGTCACGACCATCAATATCCGAGCCAACATAGACGATAGCCTTGGAACCCAGTTCTGTGCCTTCCACACTAAAGCGATATGGCCACATATCATCATTGCTGCTGTTCTCGTCCCACTTATGCTGAACGTAGCTCTTTGGTGCAGGTACTACGATGAGCCACATCTGCTGGGTATTCTCCGGCACGGTCATGCTCACTTCGCAAGTTTTTTCTGCTGTGCCATCACAGTAGATGGAATCCGCATTGAAATATTGGCGTGTGCCGTCTTTCAGCAGGGCCACATAACCCAACCGGAAACCACGATCTTTGAAGTTAGTTGGGGTGACGTAAGTAGTACGTGTGGATTTCCCCCAAGCCGTCTCGCCAGTCATCATCTCTGCAGGGTCACCCTGTGCCAGTTTGGAGTAACGAGCCAGTGCTGTGAAATGGGTGGTTACCTTTGTGCCTGCAGTAGGAACTGTTAGAGGGATGACATTGAAGCCGGAGGCCTGAGGCGCAGAGGCTAGTGCCACCTGGTAGGCCGTATCGCCCACGAGGACGCAACGGTAGTCGAAGTCGCCGATATAGCTCTTGCCATATGAACGGCAGGCATCGAGGTCCCATGTAGCACAGCGGGCGGCATAGTCGTAGTAGAGACGGAACAGTCCTGTGGCATCTAGTCCTTTAAGTTTCATGAGTGCCTGGTTGAAATCGGTGGCATTTCCACTACTCTGTCCTGTCATAGGTGTATTCCAAACCTGTGCCACGGTGGTGATGTCGTTGTAATACTGGTTAATGAAATAGTGGAACCAGTAGCTCTGATAGCGGTGCCACTCGTGTGAGAAGGCATAGTTATGTGAACGACGGAACACGCCGATGCTCTGGTCGAACATATATTGGGGATACGACTGGTTTGCCTGCCACTGTGCCGTCTGTTCCCAGATAGTCTGACCATTGCCACAGGGCAGGTGAAATCCGGTATTATCGGTGCTAGAGTCCTTATGACCACTGTGCTCGGCATAGCACATATAGTGGAAGGAGTGTCCCACCTCGTGAGCCACGGAATGGCCTACAGGCTTACAGGTAGCGGGACTGAGCCACAGTGCATTGATCTGATAGTCGTAGCCACCGCCGTAGCAAATCCAGTCGGTGCTGTAGTTGAGCAGCACCATCACCTTGTATTTGGCGAGGTTGGATTTCTCGGGGTCAACGAAGCCCAGCTTGTTGATTTCCAGCTCATAGAAAGCCTCGCATTTCTTCAGCAGGTCCTGTTCGTCCACTTGATAGGCATAAGGACATTCTGAGGGCTTCTTATTACCGTAGCCCTTGTCCCAGAACACGATGACGTTATCGCTCTCCACGGAGCGGCTTCTCGACCAGGTATACTTATTGTCAGTATCACTCTCTGCATAGAGCAAGGTATCAGTACGGTTCTGTCTCCACTCGTTGGGGATGTAGATTGTTTTCTGTGAAAAGGCCATCGTGGTTATGGCCAGTAAAAAGAAAAGGGTAGATAGACGTTTCATATTGTTATTTTTTATCTTTTAACTTTTAATTGATGGTGAAGTTCACTTGTATGTTGACCTTCAGCAATGTACCCTGATAAGGATACTGATATTGCATGGTCACGGTATGGCTGTCATCCCAACATACATCCTGGTGCAATCCGCAGTTCCAGTTCCACAGGTCGCTGAATACCTCTATATAGACATGGCCCTCTCCGAAGTATCGGGGGTTGTTCTCACCGTTGAACCAGCCACCGAAGACACCGTTGGTATGATTCTCGCCCTCTGTGCCATCGCTGTTCAGGGGTACAATGCTGATGTTTGTCTCTTCCAAGCTGCTGAGCTCCATGAGTTGCATAATCTTCTGTTTGCTTATCTGGATCTTGTTGCTTTGGCTATAGCCTTTGTTCCAATCCATAGTAACGCTAGTCTTAATTGTGCCGCAGAGTTTTTCTCCCGTTACAGGTGTGACATCTACCTCGGGGATTTTGCTAATGAGGTAGGTCATGTGCGTGGCGCGGTTGTTGAGCCAAGTGTGCATCTTCTCCAGTTCGGTGTCGAAGCTTTTGCCACTGATAGGCCATCGCTGGAACTCACGATCTATGGCACCGCTCTCGCGCAGCTGTGCCACGTATTTCTCGCACTCCTGCCAAGGGCGCGACACCACGGAGTCCTTCACGGCAGCCCATTGTGCCTTGTAGGCCTGAACGAACTCTTTACAGGCAAAAAGGTCGGTAAAGAACTGCGGCACGTAGTTATAGTTGCCGTTGCGCTTTAGGGGGTTGGTACCCATCACCGTCTCGGTATAGTCCTTAAAGAACGTATGACCTGTATACATATTGCTCCAATCAAAGTCGTAGCCGGCATCGAAGTCCCACAGAGGTCCCATTACCCATTTGCCGTCGCCATCCTTATGCATGAAAATGGAACGGGGTGCCGAGAGTTCCACGTTATAGATGAACTCCTGAATCTGCAGATATTTGACGAACAACGGGATGTCAAGCAGTTGGTTTACCTGCTCGTAGTCATGGGTCTTGATGGCATTCTCCAATATTTCCAATTCATGTCTAACAGAGTCTAGCGTGTTCTCCGTATAATGCTCATCATCGGGATATTTTACGCATACGGGCATATTATAGACTGCTGACCAGAAGTTGTCCTGAGCCTCTGAACTCTCTGCCGGTCCATCGTCCACATCAAGCGAGATAAGTATGCCGCGGTCCTCACTGATGTCCACGCGATTCTTGTTCTGCTGTATTTGTTCCGTCAACTGATAAACGCCTTTGTAGTCTCCATTCAGAAAGAGCTCCACATAACGCGTATGATTGGTATAGGGCAGTCCCAACCAACGTCCTAGTTCAAAGACGTATGTGTTCATCATATCCGTCACGTCGCGGTAGTTGGCCAGCAGCACCCAGCTCTTGGCCTTGTTGAGTCCTAGCATCTTGTGCTTATCGATAAGCTTTAGTCGGTAAGGCTTCTTGTCATACCACAGGAAAGAACTGTTGCCACGTCCGCGAATCTGGGCATTAGCAGAGAAATTAGTGAATGATCCCTGTGCGTTGAGTGACAGGTGACAGTCAGTGTAGTAGTCCCTTGAGGTGACATCGCTACCATCGCTCGTCGTGATATAGAGTTGGAACACCTGGTAGGGGTCTTTTGTCTCGAAAAGCAGCTCATCCTCGAATGTCAGGCTGTCCACATGGTCTACGTCGAAGGTCACCGTCTGGTTGCCCGTGACGCTCATCAGCAGTTGTCGCTGATATTTGTCGAAGGAAATCTCACTGAGACTGTCCACCACTACAGGAAAATTCCATTTGCCCCCTATCTGGTTCATATAGACATGAACCCGCTGTTGTGCCATAAGTGGCAGCACCATCAGCAGTGAAAACAAGAGGAAATATAGTAGTCGTTTCATTTCGTTGTTTTAGCCATTGTCAATTGACGGTGCAAAGTTACGTTTTTTTCTAGTAAGTAGCTGTTATAATCGTCCAAAATGTTAGAAAAAGCGTCTAAATTAAAGCAATGGACTTTGTCGAAGATACTATTGCTCAACAGTCATACAAAAAAAAGTGCATTTTTGTTTGTATTGTTCTTGCTTATTCGTACCTTTGCATCGGAATAACTTAAAGCTATAACGGATGAGAAGAGTTTTATTTGCTTTCTTTGCCGTAGTTGCCATAGGTGCTCAGGCACAGAGCAACCGCGCTACGGCGTTGCAGGGTGCACGCAGGCTAACGGTGACCAGCGCCAAGGGAACGGCAGACAGATACACGGTGACAGCAGCCAGTTCGCTGCTTATCAAACTGAAGGACGGGAAAATGGAGTTCCCCGATAAGACCATGGAGATGGCCGACGTTAAGTCGATGAGGCTGGAGATACCACAGAAGTTCATGCTCGACGAGGACAGCACCACGTTTACACCATACAACGTGGACGAGGGACTGTTGGCACTGCACCGCACGCTGATGATGAACAGATGGAACACGCTGGTGGTACCCGTAGCGCTCACGGGCCATCATGTTTTAGACGCCTTCGGTGAGGATGCACGACTGGCCACCTTTAAGGATATCATAGAGACAGAGACGGAGGCACAGGTGAACTTCGGCACCATAGACCTGAATACCGACGAGGTGGTGGTGCAGCCTGGCACCCACTATCTGATTCGCCCCACAAGGGAGCCGGATATTGCTGCAGGAGCTGTCTCTACGGTGAACTATGGCGAGGCGCGGGTAACGGGGCCCGCCTATCTGCTAGAGGGCGCCACGATGACTGTAAACAACAAGACGCCTCAGTATAAGTCAGTGCGCTCTGACCAAGACAACGTGCGGCTACGTATTCAGGGGTCGTATACGCAACGCGAGGGTATCATGAAACCCGTGGAGGTCTACGTCGTGAACGAAGAGGGCAATATGACGTTCAGCGAGGATACCGTGGCGGCAAAGGGCTTTTCGTCGTGGATACAGTTGGCCAGAAATGAGCATGAGACGCCCATAGCGTTTTATGTTGACGGTATCTGCATAACGGGCGAAAGCACGGGGATAGCGTTTTTTAGAGGTGAGAAGGGAGAAGAGAGAGATGAGAGAATGTACGACCTTCAGGGGCGACGGATAGCTGCCCCTGGGCGTGGTCTGTATATTGTGAACAGTAAAAAGGTGTACGTAAGATGAAGAAGACGATCATTTCCATGATACTATTGGCGCAGTGCTTCGCCATGAGTGCACAGGACACGCTGTGGGTACGCTATGACAACCGCTTTAAGAGAAACGAGAGTGCTCCGCTAACGGATGCTGACTCCATACGGGTGAAAACCATGCAGACTTATATCTATTATCATTCTACGGCTGTACGCACGCTGACCCCGACACCGGGCAAGAGCACCATGATGTTATCGAATCCAGGACGCTATCTGCTGAAGCCCAGTACCTATAGCGGTACGGACTATGAGAATCAGGATGCCACGTCGGGTTATAACTTCGCCCATTCGAAGGAGAGTGAGCATTTCGTGGTGTTCTGGGATGCACGCTATGGCAGCAACCCCGCAAAGATTCAGTATCCAGGCGACGGCAACGTGGCTAACGTTGATAAGGTGCTTGAGATTGCAGAAAAGTGTTGGGATATGTATGCCGGGGAGTTGGGATTCGTCAAGGAGGGCAGCTCAACGACCGACAAATATAAGGTTCAGCTCTATATCCCCTACCAGAAAGAGTGGCGGGCTGATGCCTCAGGTACCGACGGAAAGGAGGCCAACGGCTCACAGAGCTATACGGGCATAGGCCACTTTAACCCATGGGCGGCAATAGCTCGCGGCGGACATACCGTAGCCCATGAAGTGGGGCATACGTTCCAGTACTTGGTGTCGGCCGACCTGGGCAGCGACGCATCAGGACACTACGACCGCGGATGGCGCTGGGGATGGGGCGGCGGCAACGACAATAGCTGGTGGGAGAGCTGTGCCGACTGGCAGGCCTACCAGATTTTCCCCGACCGTCAGT
>CAZIKA010000089.1:0-10068 GCA_964539705.1 uncultured Prevotella sp.
TGAAGGCTTTGAGGTCATTGGTAGCACACACGATGTCAAGAATGCTGCCTTCTGGAATCAGAAGGATATTTGGGCAGTACAATTCCATCCTGAGGTATATCACACACTTCAAGGCGCCTTGTTGCTAAAGAATTTCGTGGTGGACATCTGTGGCTCTAAGCAGGACTGGAGTGCCGCCTCCTTTGTTGATACTACCGTTAAAGAACTGAAAGAGCAAATCGGTAACGACCGTGTAATACTTGGTCTCTCTGGCGGTGTCGATTCTTCCGTTGCTGCAGTATTGCTCAATAAGGCGATTGGCAAGAATCTTACCTGTATCTTCGTCGATCATGGTATGCTCCGCAAGAATGAGTTTACGCAGGTAATGAGCGATTATCAGGGCTTAGGACTTAACGTTATTGGTGTTGATGCCAGCGAGAAGTTCTTCAATGATCTGGCAGGCGTCAGCGACCCAGAGCAGAAACGCAAGATAATCGGTCGTGATTTCGTGGAGGTATTTAATGCTGAGGCCAAGAAGATTACCGATGCTAAATGGTTGGCACAGGGAACGATCTATCCCGACCGTATCGAGTCGCTCAATATCACAGGTAAGGTTATTAAGAGTCATCATAACGTAGGCGGACTGCCTAAGGAAATGAACCTCCAGCTCTGCGAGCCCCTGAAATGGCTCTTTAAGGACGAGGTTCGTCGTGTCGGTCGCCAGTTGGGTATGCCCGAACACCTCATTACGCGCCATCCCTTCCCAGGTCCAGGACTGGCTGTTCGCATCCTGGGTGACATTACTCCCGAGAAAGTGCGTATCCTACAGGATGCCGACGACATCTATGTACGTGGACTCCGTGAGTATGTCGATACCGACGGTGAGACATTATATAATAAGGTATGGCAGGCTGGTGCCGTGTTGCTCTCCACCGTACGCTCTGTTGGCGTGATGGGTGATGAGCGCACCTATGAGCATCCAGTAGCCCTGCGTGCTGTTACCAGTACCGATGCCATGACAGCCGACTGGGCTCATCTGCCTTACGACTTCCTGGCAAAAGTCTCCAATGAGATTATTAACAAAGTACGTGGCGTCAACCGCGTCTGTTACGACATTTCGTCGAAACCACCCGCAACGATTGAGTGGGAATAAATGAACAGAACAAAAAAGGCTGGGAAAATATGTTTTTCTCAGCCCTTTTTATTATTCAACAATCTCCTTGGCTCTTGCCAAGGCGAGGTCGATGTGGTTGCAGATGTTCTGCTCGCCTACAATGCGCTCGAAGTGGTTGCGCTTTAGCACGCCATCTACTTTCTCATTGACACCCGAGAGGACAACGGTGACGCCCTCCTTCTGACTCATCAGACACATATTCTCGAGGTTATGCAGACCTGTGGAGTCGATAAAGGGTACTTTACGCATGCGGATGATGCGTACCTTGGGGCGACTGCCGTAGCGTGCCATGATGTCCTCAAAGCGGTTGCCGGCTCCGAAGAAATAGGGACCGTTGATTTCATAAACCTCTACACCCTCTGGGATAGTGAGGTGTTCCAGATTGCCACGTTCCATATCCGCATCTTCGTTGAGGTCAATTTCGTTGAGTACGGCATGCACATCGGTAGTCTCTGCCATACGTCGCATGAACAGCAGACAGGCGCAGATGAGACCAAATTCGATGGCGATGGTGAGGTCGAAGATGATGGTGAGGAAGAAAGTGAGCAACAGTACGGTGATGTCGCTCTTGGGATTGCGCAACATGGCGAGGAATGAACGCCAACCACTCATGCCATAAGCGACGACAACGAGTACGCCAGCCAGACATGCCATCGGTATGTATTGTGCCAGTGGCATGAGGAACAGGAAGATGAGCAGCAGTACGGCTGCATGGATAATACCAGCAACAGGCGTGCGTCCGCCATTGTTAATATTAGTCATCGTACGGGCAATGGCTCCTGTGGCAGGAATACCACCGAATAGAGGAGATGCGATGTTGGCAATACCCTGTCCGATGAGTTCGGTATTGGAGTTATGGTGGTCACCGATAACACCATCAGCGACGGTGGCAGAGAGTAAACTCTCAATAGCACCGAGAACAGCAATCGTAACGGCTGGTCCTACAAGTCCCTTAATAGTCTCCCAGGAAAGCTCAGGCACGACAGCCCCGGGCAGTGTGGAATTGATGCTGAAACGGTCACCGATTGTTTCAATGGTGGTGACACCTGCATACGTTTTCAACAACAAAGCCGCGATGGTTACCACGATGATGGCAACCAATGATCCAGGCAGCGAACGTAGAGGCGAAAGTCTGAACAAACGAGCCAGAATTGGCCATACGGCAATGATGGCAACACTGGTGATACCCATCAGAGCACTCCAGCAATCGATGTGATTCATGTTGGCAAAATAGGCAATCCATTTTTCAACAAAATCAGCTGGCACCGTATCCATCTGCATGCCCAACAGGTCTTTGATCTGCGTGGTGAAGATGGTGACGGCGATACCACTGGTGAAACCGACAACAATGGGGTAGGGAATATACTTGATAATGGTACCCAAACGAAGTACGCCTAATAATATAAGGAATACGCCAGCCATGAGAGTGGCAATGGTAAGACCCTGTATGCCATACTGCTGAATGATACCATAGACGATGACGATAAATGCACCAGTGGGGCCACCTATCTGTACCTTTGAACCGCCAAAGAGTGAAATCATCAGTCCGGCAACAATGGCTGTAATGATACCCTTTTCAGGGCTGACGCCACTGGCAATACCAAAAGCAATAGCCAGAGGCAGTGCCACGATACCTACAATGATACCAGCCATGAGGTCGGCCATGAATGTCTTTCTATCGTAATGCTTGATAGCCGAAAACATTTTCGGCTTAAAATCCAATGTCTTTACCATATTTGTATGTACTATTCTGAAAACAGCGGCAAAGGTACAAAAATAAAATAAGGTGGCATCACGTTTGCCACCTTATATTATATAAAGAAGGTTGATTTCTTGATTTATTTCTGTTTCAGCAGATCACGAATCTCAGCGAGCAACTCCTCCTGGGTAGGACCTGCAGGAGCTTCTGGTGCTGGTTCTTCCTTCTTGCGCTTCAGTTTGTTCATAGCCTTAATCATGATGAATATACAGAAGGCAATGATAACGAAGTCGAGAATGTTCTGAATAAACTGTCCATAAGCAAAAACGGCTGCGCCAGCCTCCTTAGCTTCGGCTAAAGTCTTGAATGAACCGTCGCCCAAAACCACAAACAGGTCGGTAAAACTGATACCACCAGTGCAGATACTGATGATAGGCATAAGAATGTCTTCTACCAAACTGGAGATAATCTTACCGAAAGCACCACCGATGATAACACCGACAGCCATGTCCATTACGTTGCCTTTCATGGCAAACTCTTTGAATTCACTAATAAATCCCATAATTCTTTTAAATTTAATGTTACGTATACTAATTATTCTTTAATTTGCAATCTGTGTTTTGCAATCTTGGACTCTTGTCCTTGATTTATCGCATTTTTAATGTTTAATGTTTAAACTTTAATCTTAATTAAGACAGAAATCAAGTGCAAATATAATTATTTTTTTGTAACTTTGCGGTCGAAAACGAAAAAATTTTATTAAACCCTTTAAAATAATTAGTAAAAATGACAAAAGTAGCTATTAACGGTTTCGGCCGTATCGGTCGCCTCGCTTTCCGTCAGATGTTCGAGGCTGAAGGTTATGAAGTAGTAGCAATCAACGACTTGACAAGCCCCAAGATGCTTGCTCATCTGTTGAAGTATGACACCGCTCAGGGTGGTTTCTGTGGCAAGTTCGGTGAGAACAAGCACACCGTAGAGGCTGGTGAGGATTACATCGTAGTAGATGGTAAGAAAATCACTATCTATGCTATTCCTAACGCTGCTGAGCTGCCTTGGGGTAAGCTGGATGTTGACGTTGTTCTGGAGTGCACAGGTTTCTACACATCAAAGGAGAAGGCTTCTGCTCACCTGACAGCTGGTGCTAAGAAGGTTGTTATCTCTGCTCCTGCTGGTAACGATCTGCCTACTATCGTTTACAATGTAAACCACAAGACTCTGACTCCTGCTGACACTGTTATCTCAGCTGCTTCTTGCACCACCAACTGCTTGGCTCCTATGACCAAGGCTCTGAACGATTTCGCTCCAATCCAGAGCGGTATCATGACAACTGTTCACGCTTACACTGGTGACCAGATGATTCTGGACGGTCCTCAGCGCAAGGGTGATGTTCAGCGCGCTCGTGCTGGTGCTCAGAACATCGTTCCTAACTCAACTGGTGCTGCTAAGGCTATCGGTCTTGTAATTCCTGAGCTCAACGGTAAGTTGATCGGTGCTGCTCAGCGCGTTCCAACTCCTACAGGTTCTACCACTATCCTGCACGCTGTTGTTAAGGGTGAGGTAACTGTTGAGGGTATCAACGCTGCTATGAAGGCTGCTACCAACGAGTCTTTCGGTTACACAGAGGAGAAGCTCGTTTCTTCAGACATCATCGGTATGAAGTTCGGTTCACTGTTCGATGCTAACCAGACTATGGTTTCTAAGATTGGTGACGGTAACTCTCTCGTACAGGTTGTTGCTTGGTACGACAATGAGAACTCTTATACTTCTCAGATGGTTCGCACCATTAAGTATCTTGCTGAGCTGAAATAATAAGGTTATTAGCAGTTAGCTATTAGCTAATAATAAAATAAAAGCCGTTCGATTTTGTCGAACGGCTTTTTTTATCTATCTTTGCAGACAGAAATAGTTATAGAAAGATGGAAGTAATACAGAGTTTTACGATTGACCATACACGGTTAAAGCCTGGGATTTATATCTCTCGAGACGATAAGTTGTTTCGTACCTTCGACTTGCGTATCACGGAGCCCAACAAGGAACCGGCTGTTGCACCAGCAGCCATGCATAGCATCGAGCATTTGATGGCTACCTGGTTTCGTAATTCGAAAGCCAAAGACGATGTGGTGTATGTTGGTCCGATGGGTTGCCTGACGGGGATGTATATTGTCATGACAGGCAACTATAGTGTACAGCATATGCGGGAGCTGACTATCCAGTGTTTGGAATGGATTCTCACACAGGAAGTCGTGCCTGCCACAACTCCAGAGACGTGCGGCAACTATCTGTTGCATGATTTGCCCATGTGTAAGTGGGAGTGCGCGCGTTATCTGAATCGTTTGAAAAATGATTTCCATTGCGAGTACACCCAGTTGCAGGTTACACTCAGTGATGGAAAAGTTTTTGCTGATGCATAATATATAAATAAGGTGGAAAAACGGTTGATAACCATACTCGGTCCGACAGCCAGTGGTAAGACTCCATTGGCAGCCGCCCTGGCAAAAGAGGTAGATGGAGAAATTATCTCGGCTGACTCCCGTCAGGTTTATCGGCGTATGGATATCGGTACAGGCAAAGATTTAGCCGATTATCACGTGGTCGGCCATTCTGTTGCTGATATAGCCTACCACCTGATAGATATCTGCGAACCGGGTACAAAATACAATCTGTTTCAATATCAGCAAGACTTCTATGATGCCTATCAGGATATCAGGGCAAGAGGTAAACAACCTATTCTTTGTGGCGGAACAGGTCTGTATATTGAGGCTGTGCTAAAAGGTTATAAATTATCGCCCGTTCCACAGAATCAAGCTCTTCGGGATAGTCTGGAAGGTAAGTCGCTTGACGAGTTGACGAAGTTGCTAATAGATCTGAAAGAGAAAAACGGGTCTAATATGCACAATAAGACCGACGTGGATTCATGTCAGCGTGCTATCCGTGCCATAGAGATAGAAACATACAATCTGGAACATCCTACACCATGTCGCGAACTGCCTCCTGTTGATTCGCTCATTATCGGTGTCAATATTGATAGGGAGGAACGTAGAAAGAAAATAACCAAAAGATTGAAAGCACGACTGGACGAGGGGATGATTGACGAGGTGAAAGGGCTGTTGGCTGAGGGTATTGCTCCAGACGACCTGATATACTATGGACTGGAATATAAGTTTGTGACGGAATATCTAATTGGAAAACTATCGTACGAGGAGATGTTCCAGCGCTTGGAAATAGCTATTCATCAGTTTGCAAAACGACAGATGACATGGTTCCGTGGAATGGAGCGCCGTGGCTTCATGATCCACTGGATAGATGCCATGCTGCCGATGGAAGAAAAAGTGAAGAAAATCATCGAAATATCGCAATAATATGGAACAGCAACGTTGGGGAATTCTCTATTGTCCCAAGGGACGTAGCAGTAAGCAGAGAGAACGCATACAAAAGGTTCTTGACGAACGTCACGTACAATACGACTTTGTACAGAGCGAATCGTCAGATAGTGTAGAGAGACTGGTGTCTATGCTGATACACAATGGTTATAAAACTATCATTGTGGTGGGAGGCGACTCAGCCTTGAACGATGCTGTTAACTGTTTGATGAAGGAAGAAAAACAGGTTCGCGATTCGATAGCCTTAGGCGTTATTCCTAATGGTTTGATGAACGATTTCGCGCGTTATTGGGATTTCAAGGAAGCCAATCTGGAACAGACCGTCGATTGGCTGATAAAACGTCGCATCCGTCAGGTGGATTTGGGATGCATACGCTACAAAAACAAAAAGGGCGAACAATGTCATCGCTATTTCCTGAACTGTATTAATGTCGGGTTGATAGCTGACGTGATGAACTTACGTAAGCAGGCGCGTTCGTTGTTAGGTTCCCGCACCTTGTCTATGATAGTTTCCTTCTTCCTGATGATATTTCACCGCATGGACTACAAGATGCATATAAAGATTAATTCGGATGTGGTAAACAGAAAGGTGATGACCATGTGTATTGGCAGTGGTCCTGGATACGGACAGACCCCCAATGCTGTGCCTTATAATGGTTTGCTGGATGTGTCAGTAGTCTATCATACAGGTATTTTGCAAGTCTTTGCTGGTTTGTGGCTCTTGATAACGGGTCGTTTCCTGAACCATCGCAGTGTGCATCCCTATCGTACGAGAGAACTGACCGTAGAAGAAGCCAAGCATGCTTTAGTCGGTGTCGATGGACGATTGATAGGAACGCCGGTTGGCTCCTATCGTGTTGACGTAGAACAAGAAGTAATCAATTTCCTGATTCCCGACTAACCATTTTGGGAAATCTTGTGAAGTTTGTCTTCATCAAGCAGGGTAATGCGACGCCCGTCGGTGGTGATGAGTTCCTCAGTGGCAAAAGCCGACAGAGTGCGGATGGCATTGCTGGTTGTCATATTCGACAGATTTGCTAAATCCTCACGGCTGAGGGTGACAGCCAGTGTCTTCTCGTCTTCCTCGACTCCATATTTATTCTTCAGTCGGAGCAAGGCATCTGCCAATCGCCCGCGAATATGCTTTTGCGTCAGATTGACAGTCTGTTCGTCGGCATGTCCAAGCAGACTTGCCAGTTGAATGATGAAATAGAAAGCAACGTCATTGTTTTCCTTGATGATTTTCAAGATGACGGGAAGAGGAATCTTGCATATTACTGCAGAATCAATGGCAGCAGCCGATGTACTGTAGTGTGCGCCGATGAAACCAGCGCGATATCCGAAGAATCCTTCTGGCTTGGCCATACGTACAATCTGTGAACGTCCCCCGATACCTTCTTTGAAAATCTTTACTTTTCCTTTTGCCAGGCAGAAAAGATACTCTGGTATATCGTCCTCATGATAGATAAATTCATTTTTTTTGAATTTCTCCAGGGTGGTATATTTCAACAGCAGGGTACGTTGCTCCTCGCTAATGAGTTCCCATAGTTCTCTCAAAGCTTGGGTGATTTGTTCCTTTTCCGATTCCTTCCCTAATATTACCATGACCATGTGTTTCTTTTGAATTCCTTGCAAAAGTAATAAAAAAGAACAAAAAAACGTCATTTGAGGCGTGAATTTAATTCTACTTTCATAAAAAACAATCTTTTTCTTAAAAAAAATCTTATTTTATTTTGTAATCACGTCGAAATTGAGTACTTTTGGAAAATGAAATCAAATCTAAAACTAACACCTTAAAATAGGAACTATGAGTTATTTGCGATTAGAAAAAGCTGTAATGACTAACCTGGAGGAGTCGCTCCGTCGTGAATTACTTCGAACAAACCGTTCTGGCGCCTATAGTTCTTCTACTTTGGTAGATTGCAATACGCGCAAGTATCATGGTCTGCTCGTTGTTCCCGTACCGGAACTGGATGACGAAAATCATGTATTGTTGTCCTCGTTCGACTGTACGGTGATTCAGCATGGTGCTGAGTTCAATCTCGGACTCCACAAATATCAGGGGAACAATTTCAGCCCGAAGGGTCACAAGTACATCCGTGAGTTTACTTGTGACGTAGTGCCTACCACACTCTATCGTGTCGGTGGCGTGTTGTTAAAACGAGAAACTATCTTCCAGGCTTATGAGGACAGAATTCTCATTCGCTATACTTTGGAGGATGCTCATTCGGCTACGACGTTGCGTTTCCGTCCGTTCCTGGCTTTCCGCTCGGTTCGCCAGTTCACCCACGAGAACTCAACGGCATCTCGTGAATACCACGAGGTGGATAATGGAATTAAGACTTGTATGTATGCAGGATACCCCGACCTCTACATGCAGTTTAATAAGAAGAATGAGTTCGTATTCCAGCCCGACTGGTATCGTGGCGTGGAGTATCCGAAAGAGCAGGAGCGTGGCTATGCCTCTAACGAGGACCTGTATGTTCCCGGCTATTTCGAAGTACCCATCAAGAAGGGCGAGAGTATCATCTTCGCTGCCTCTACCAAGGAGATTAAGAGTAGTAGTCTGAAGGCCTTATTCCAGAAGGAGTATGATCTTCGCCAGCCTCGTGATAATTTCTATCACTGTCTGGTAGCTGCTGCCCACCAGTTCCACTTCCGTGATCGTCGTAGCGGCAGCTCTCCTGAGCATCTTGATGACAGTGACGACCGCTACCTGTTGGCTGGTTATCCTTGGTTCAAGGCTCGTGCCCGCGATACGTTTATTGCCTTGCCTGGTCTGACATTGGCTATTGGTGAGCAGGATTACTTTGAGCATGTCATGAAGACTGCCGAAAAAGGACTCCGTGAGTTTATGGAAGGCAAGCCACTCAGTGTGAAAATCTATGAGATTGAACATCCGGATGTTCCCCTGTGGGCCGTATGGGCTATCCAGCAGTATGCTAAGGATGCTGGTGTGGAGAAAGGCTACAAGATGTATGGCAAATTGGTGAAGGATATTGTTGACTATGTCATCAAAGGTGGCAACGCCAATATGCGTCTGGATGAGAACGGCCTGTTGTATGCCGACGGACGTGATAAGGCTATCACCTGGATGAATTCAACGGCTAACGGCCGTCCCGTGGTACCGCGTTCCGGTTATATCGTAGAGTTCAATGCTTTGTGGTATAATGCCTTGAAGTTCTGTGCATCACTGGAGAATGAATTCGGCGACAAGAAGTATGCTGCCAAACTTGAAAAGTGTGCAGAACTTTGCAAGACATCGTTCGTGGAAACCTTCCTCAATGAATATGGCTATCTGCTCGACTATGTGGATGGCAATATGATGGACTGGAGTGTTCGTCCTAATATGATTTTCACTGTTGCCTTCGACTATTCACCATTGTCGCAGGAACAGAAGAAGAGCGTGTTGGATATCTGTACGCGCGAACTGCTCACTCCGAAGGGACTGCGTTCACTCTCTCCAAAGAGTGGCGGTTACAATCCGATGTATGTAGGTCCTCAGACCCAGCGTGATTATGCATACCACCAGGGTACGGCATGGCCATGGCTTGGCGGATTCTATATGGAAGCCTGTCTGAAAATCTACAAGCGTACTCGTTTGAGTTTCGTAGAACGTCAGATGGTAGGATATGAGGACGAGATTAACTATCACGCACTCGGAACCATCAGTGAATTGTTCGATGGCAACCCACCATTCCACGGGCGTGGAGCAATGGCCTTTGCCATGAATGTCGCTGAAATTCTGCGTACGTTGAAATTGTTGGAGAAATATTCGTATCAAAAGTAAAATAGGAGGAGAAGACTATGAAAGTATTAATGTTTGGATGGGA
>CAZIKA010000090.1:0-10057 GCA_964539705.1 uncultured Prevotella sp.
AGCTTTCCTTGGGCGGTAAGGACAGGGATGTCACAACAGAAGACCTCCTGAAGTTTGGAAAGACAAACGACATACGGGGTGCAGAGTCCATAATCAAGGAGATTTCCGATATTCTCCTAAGTTTCAAGGAGTATGCCATGAAGAATGGCGTAAGCGATATCTATGCCGAGGTTATCCAGAAGAAGATCTGTCAGAACTTAGGCATTAAGACTGAGTTTGATGGGGAGCAGAAGCCCGGCGATGATTCCGAACAGTCCGTTCTTTTCGACCATGTTGTAATTCGGAAGAACAGGGAGAAATATACAATAACCGCCAGTATAAATGGAACCAGACTTCGTGAGAAGAGGATCCTCCATGAGGATTATATGGCATATTCATTTGGACTTGTCTCTAAGGAAAAACTTGCTGAAAAGTATTTCCATGACGAAAATAATATATAATATTTAATATATAATATGAAGAAGATATTATTTGCTTTAATAGCCGTACTGCTTGCATCATGCAGTCAGATGTCTGGTTCGCTGGAGGACAAGGCTACTGACCAGCTGAAGAAGACGATGAAGGAGGTTTTAAACAATCCTGATGATGCTACGCTCTCCGGTGTGAGAACCGAGTATCAGTCTGATTCTTTGTGTGTTATTGAGTTTACCCTGAAGGCAAAAAACGGCGAGGGAAAGATGATCAGTCAGAGCATGGAGTATTTGTATATTGATATGGACAGGATGAAAGATGACAATCTCAAAGGGCAGCTGGAGGGGTTCTATTACATTGGACTGCCTGGCAGCGTCATGTACGGGCTGGAGTTGTTGCGCGAGGAAGATGCCCTGAAGGAGTATAAGGAGCAGGGTTTTGACCCTGAATACGTCCTGTCCAATACGGTCTTTAATGTCAGGGACAAATACAGTCAGGAACTTATCAAGTTCGCCAACCACTCGCCGTCCCATCCGAAGATCAGCGACAAGCTTATTTTCTCAGCTTCCTGGCTGAAGGTGATGATGAACGGACGCGAGGTTAATAAGGAGAGTAAGGAGATAAAACTATAATCAATGGACGACATAAAAGTTGGATATAGCATCATCCCGTCGGTATACGAGGAACTTTCCGGCATCGGTAAAGACCAGCAGCAGGAGCATGGCCTTTACCTCATGGACATGCCGACGGGTAGCGGCAAATCTATGGCATGTTCTATCGTATCGGGGAGATTCCTTCAGGGAGAGTACCCCTTCAACCGTAGGATATGGCTGATATCCAACCAGAACAAGAATCTTGATGAGTTCGTGGCGGCACTCGGGCCGCTGGGTGCACTGCGCCTGAAGGATCAGGTTTCAACAGTGCAGGACTTCTTCACGAAGCATCCTGATTTTGTCGGGGAGATTCGTTCATGCCCCTGTATAGCAGAGCATGAATGTGGATCCTATCTTATCGATCTCCTTTGTGCGATGAAGGAAGGCGTCGACCAGTTCGATCCAGCAAAGAACTCAAAGAGCTTCAATCAGTATATCCGTGAAGATATCGTCGGAAAGAACCTTCTGGCCGTCAAGAAAAGGCTTGGAGCAATCATCAGCTCAAACATCAGGAAGAAGCTCTGGTCGCGGACAAGGCTTCTGGAAACGCTGAAAGCAGAGATGCCTTGGTGTATCGACCTCTTTCCCGACACGAGGATTGATGAGTCAAAGGTAATTATATGCACCTATAAGAAGCTCATTAAGGCGCAGAAGAGTTTCCCTTTAGGCAGTCAGTACCTGTGGGAACTCTGCAACAATGATATCATCATGATGGATGAGTTCGAGACAAGCAAAAACGATTTCCTTGACTATTCTATCGACATATCCATGAATAACGGATATGACATCGTCAGCAGCTTCACCAACATCCGTAACTGCCTTGTCTCGAAGATACAGCCTGAAAGTATCTATGCAGGAAAGCCATATCATAAGGGCAAGCACAAGAATGAGATCCTTAACAACATCAAGTCGCGGTTCAACAAGATATATGCCGAGTTCCAATTCCAGAAAAACATCAAATCGACAGACGAAAAGAAGGAGAAGGAGTTCAATAACATCATCTTCTCCAACCAGTCGATACAGCTGGAGAGTAAGACGGCTTACCTGAAATTCGAAGATGACAGGAACTATATCGTATACAAGGATGAGGGAACGGAATACACCGTTGCCAGCCTCGTATATGAGGCATCAAGTGCCATACACGACTTTGCCAAGACAATACAGTATGATTTCCTGCCTGATTATCATGAGGCACTCGAAGGTGACCTCACTTCTTATTACGATGACTTGGAATCCCTGTACAAGACCTTCGGATTTGATGATGAGTGTATATCCTATCTGCTGATGCAAAATAAGATCATAGACCTGAAGAGGGAACTCGGCATCGGTAAAGACAAAGGTGTGGACAGTATATATGATTCCTTCCCGGCCATGTCATACCGTATTTTCGAGAACAACCCCAACAACAAGGAGATCACAGTCATCAGGGACTACAACGTCAGCTATTCGCCTGAAAGCTGGATAGTGGCACTGGCCTATAAGAACATCGTCCTCGGCCTGTCGGCCACCAGCAGGGTTGACTCGGTGTTCGTCAACTATGACCTCGGTTTCTTCCGTGACAAGGGAATCCTGCGGGAGGTTCCCTTCGAGATCATGGCTGCCATGGAGAAGGAGCTTGAAAAACGGTATGACTATGACGGTAACGGTCTGATAGATATTACGGTGAAAGTCCTCGGGAAGGGCTTTACCGATGCCGGGGAGGAGTATTTCGAGAAAATCGAGGCCCTGAAGGAACAATATGCCGGTATCTTTACCGATGCCGACATCGATGACCCTATCATCAACAAATTCATTCTTGCTGGAGGTGACGAATATGCCATGAGACAGTGGCACAGGATGATATCTGCCATCCACTGCTATTTGACTGACGGGGGATTCGCCATGCTCGCATTGACGAATAGGAGGCATTTCTATGATGACAGCAAGAAAGGCGCCATCGTCTATATCGTGAACAGGATGAAGGAAAACCTCGGAATAAAGGAGGAGGTGTATGTGGATTTTCTTTTCACGGACAAGTTCGATGAGAACTTCTCCGTCATCAGGGAAGAGAGACTGGATAAAGGAATACGGACTATCGTCCTTTCCAATATCGAGGCCGTGGCGCGTGGTGTGAACCTAACCTATAATGTTAAACCGGAGAATATGGACAAAACGGTCATCGTCGATCATCTTAATGTGTACGATGATACCGATCCATACTTCATGAAGACCTGCTTTGATTTCCTTTATATCGAGCATAAGACATATGTCGGTCCGCAGTATGAACAGACTCTGGCACCGGCAAAAACGCAGAGGTCGTTCCTCTCCTTTGCCTACGGCATTGCAACGATGTTCGACCATCGTGACTACAGCGAGATCACCTTCAAGGAGGCAGAGGCTTACCTGCGCCTCTCCTTGCAGATTGGCACGTCGCTGGGTGATTTCGACAAGAAGATATATAACAAGTACAGGAAATGTATAGACCGGTCGCCGTCCTTTGCCAAGGCACTCTATATCTACCTGGCACAGATCGTGGGGCGTATCACACGTACTCCGCGTAGGACGAGAAGTGCCTGCATCATACTGGATGATGAATGGATGCAGACGGACTTTGACTATATCACACAGGGGAACTGGGTAATCCCGGAACTGAGGGTCATCAAGGACACACTGGAGAGATACAAGCCCTTCAAGGTTGACGGGTATCACTCCTATGCTACGGCACAAAGAAATGCCATGAGACTGAGCTATGAATACAGGAGGATAAACTACGTCATCCGTACCGACATACTACGGGCACAGGAGCATAAAGAGCGTCTGGCAGAACTGAATGACTATATCCTTAAACACGTCACAGGAACCTACACCGATGACATGACATCCGACCCGGATGCTCAGTTTACCTTAATGGAACTGCCTGAAGGAACGGACGGCTATTGCTTCACGAAGGGATGGCATAACGAGTACCGGCGCGTTGAGCGGTTCGAGATCTTCGAGTCATATTCCGGCATCGGTAAAGAGAAGACGGTATTCTCATGCAGCCTGAAGGCCATGAGCGAGAAGCTGGAGAAGGTTCTCCTGTTGCCGGGGGTGCGGGAGAGATTCGTCAGGCAGGGGTGGCAGACTGTTTTACCGAAGCCGAAAGAAACAGAAGACGGAAAGATCTACATCCTTAATCCGGAGGCATTTATGAAATGGGAGGGCCTTCTCGGAGAGATTGCCTTTGAAGAGTTCTGCAACCAACACGGGATTAAGGCAGAACCGTTTGCCGACGGCCTGTTCGAGCTGGCAGACTACAGCATCAACGGGAACATAGCCGTTGATGTGAAGAACTGGCAATGGGATATCAATGAGAACGGTCTGATTGAGCATATCAATAAAAAATATGATATGCTCGCCGATGCCGGGTATAAGGCGCTTATACTTGTCAACCTGTTCCTGATGACAGGAAATACGAAGTTCAGGGCAGGTAAGATAAAAGATTGCGGAGAAGACAGGAACGTCTTCTCATTCACCAACATCGCCGATGCCGGTGCCGACGGCTCTGACTGGAATATTGAATCATTCAAAGTGCTCAAAAGAGCCATTGATCACTATAAAGAGAATGATAAATCATGATAAGCGTCAGTAGTATTCAGCAGCTTACACCTTTGCAGAAGAGATTCCTGCAGAGTGAGTATATATTCTACAGACTCTCCTTTGAGAAATCAAAGGATCATTTCCCTTCGGAACTGTTTTCCGAAGATGCCAACGGCGCAAAGATGCTGTCCTGTCTCAACCTGAAGACAGAAGGTGAGTACAGCTATGTGTTCATGTTCCGTAAGGCCGATGCCGCCAGGATCAATATTCTAAAACAGTCGTACCGCCAAAAATATGCAGGCATCAGCCTGTCCACCTCAGTATTCGACTTCGGTGAGCTGGACATCGCACAGCAATACCAGCTACTGCTCGGAGCCATACTGACTACAGACAATAACGCATCCGGCACCTGCTATTACGTCGTGGACAGCAGTGAGACGAGTGTGAAGACACTGAAGGTCACCTTCGGCATATACGGCGGTTTCCTGACGATCAATCTCCCAGCCGTTGTCACATTCAGGAAGAAACAGGAAAAGGCCGTTGATGACAAATACAAATATTACATATCCGGCTATTGTGTCAACAAGGCTTCTGGTAACGACGTAGAGAAGGAAAGGCTGTGCTACCTACCACAGAAACACGACTACAGCGACAAAAAGCGGAACACCATGCCTTTCCATAAGCTGCTGTTCGACGAGAAATTCAAAGGCGCGAAGTTGTACGTGCTGTATTTCATCGGGAAGAAATTCAATGCCTTCTACAAGAACATCATCGAATTTCCCTTCCCTAACCGTCTCTTTACCGCAGCCGACTTCATGGAGCAGCGGTTCTTTACCGATGCCGACAAAAGAGACAAGCTGCCAAGGATAAAAACGGAATTGCTTGATGACTCTTTCTGCTTGAAGGGCAAAAAGATCAAACTTGTTGACGGCATCGGCGACGAGGATTCCACGGAGTTGATGAAACAGCTTCACGACTGGTGCGTCATGAAGGGACTGAAGGTCGTGAACGGGAGAGCGGACTTTAGTGTGCAGCTCATACATAACGAGAAATACTATAAGATCCACAGGAGTGAGACTGATGCCTATGACAATGAACATCATCAGCATCTGACCTTAGAGACGTTAAAGGCTTCGGTAAGGACATACAATAAGGATAATTGGGACAAGGCAAAGCTGCCGCCAGAGATCAGGACTCTGTTCTGGGAGATGATAATAACAGATGACATCCTGCACCGGCAATGCACGACCATCGGCGGGCATGATGATGATATTAATATCGGAATAAATTTCTATCTGGGTAACAAAGAGGAAAGAGGCGGTTTATGGCATCACGGTACGATGGTCATAGACAGGGAAAACAGACTGTCCTTTGCAGATGAGACTTCCCTGTGTAATGACATGGGATTCATGCTTCTTGATATTACGGGAAAGAAGAACGCCAATGTCATTATCATCGGCATCGGTAAAGACATCGCCTGTATAGAAGACACAAGCATATTCCTGATTCCCGATAACTATGACGAGCTTGTCAGCAGATATGATGATTTCAGGAAGCGGCGTTTCCCCGTCTCTGTATTCAACACATCCATGTTCCTGGACTATCTGGAATCGGCATCGGTAAAGGAAGAGAAACGGGAAAAGCTCGTCAGGGACTTTACCGAGGTGACGGAACGGATAAGCGAAAGGTACCCAGGGAAGGATGACCTGAGCATCTTTGAACTGCTCTCTGTCATTACAGATAAGTCGTGCAGATATCACATTTCAGGATTCCTTGACTCCAAGGGATTAGGTGAGCTGTTCGCCCACGAGCGGGAACAGGCAAACCTTGAAAGGTACTACGGTAATATGAAAGGGCTTGTTTTCGGCATCGGTAAATTGTCCGATGGCGATGACTATTACTATGCTGCGCCGGACGGAGAGGGCATCGGCCAGAACCCGTTCGACAAAGCCATCAGGATATTCCACAAATGGGATGTGCAAGGTTCTTTACCGATGCCGAACATCATACCATACCTCACTGCCGGATGGTATGCCCTCGATAACACCTCCTGGCCATGTATCAAGAAATACCTCGAAGAATGGCTGAAGAGAAAATATAAAAACGAATGGAATCTACGAAGCTTATAAATACAGAATGGGATTTGAGCAGGAAGGTTATACCATATGAAGGTGATTAAAAATATTAAGAATTTAGAAGGGTACGTTCTTATACCCCTCTGAATTGTAAAGAAATTAAAAAGAAGAAAGAACGAGTATTGTCAAGCCAAAGTCACACTTTATAACACAAAAGTGGGTATTCCCGCATCATAAATAATAATATTTACACAAATCGTAACTATTTTATTGTATTTTTCTTTGTTATGTTAGAAAAAAATCGTACCTTTGCATCTGAACACCTGGCCGTGCCTATAAGTGTTCACCTCACGCCGTGCGGAGGTCAAAAAATTGGTTTCGAGTCACTGACGGACTGAGTGGCCACGAGTTTACTGTTGGAGCAGCGCCCTTAGCTGTATTATCGAGGTTGTTTACAGCCTTCAGTCCAAAATTAAAAAGGAGTGGCCGTAACGGCGGCAGCTCACTCGCAACAGTAAACAGCCCCGACAAGGCTGCCAGTGGGGCATAAAGAAACCAATTCAGTATGAAAAAGAAATTTTTGTTTTCAGCTCTGGCCGTCATGGCCATGATGACAGTGAGTATGTTCATCGCCTGTGGTGGTGACGACAAGAATGATGACCTGCCCGACGGCTACCAGAAGACAACGGAGGGTGTTCATCGTATTGATGTGTCCTTCGACGGCGATCTGACCGGTTGGGAAGGACAGATGACGTTCGTAGCCACCTACGGCACGGCTTACAATGTGAAGTTGTTCAAGAACGGTCAGCAGATTGCCGATGACGGCGGTCTGATCATTGAGGTTCTGGAGGATTGCTCGATTGAGACTGATTCCAGGTGTGACCAGATGAATGTTGGCATTACCTTGTCGAACTACCGCCAGAAAACAGGTTCGGTAAAGGTTACTCTCAGGAGTTTCATAAACGGTCAGCCAAAGAAGGTAAAGACAGTGGAGATCAATGATTCCTACAAGACCATCATCTTCGACTCTGAACTTGATGCGGATATATTGTAATACGTCGTATGGCAATAGAAGCATCATATTACGGCCTCTATCTATTGAAGTATCTCAAAGATACGGAGGATCCCCGACAGCACGACCACGACTTTATCAATAGCCGTGCTGATGATGCTGCCGGGGCCTTCGAGGCTGAACGCCGCACCGGGGCGACGGTAGATCAGGCACAGGAGGTGGCCATGAAGATACTGATGGATAGCTTATGACAAGAGGTACATTCAGGGTTATCGTAGCCGGTTCTCGTGGCTTCAACGACTATGCTGTTCTTCAGATGGTGTGTGACAAGCTTCTGGCCAAGAAGAAGCAGACACACAACATAATTATTATCAGCGGAACGGCCAGAGGTGCAGATACTCTCGGAGAGCAATATGCCCGTGAACGGGGTTATGTCGCCGAGAGGTTTCCAGCCGATTGGCTACAGTACGGCAAAGCCGCAGGGCCGATTAGGAATCGTCAGATGGCAGATAACGCCGATGCCCTGATTGCTTTCTGGGATGGTTATTCTACGGGCACCAGAAATATAATCACGGAGGCCAGGAGGAAAGGTTTGGTAGTTAGAATAAATAATATATAATATTTAATATATAATACGGAATATATGGAGAATCCAGCACCTGTTATCAATGAGAAGCAGATAGATTTATTGAAAGCTACCACCTTACAGGAGGGTATGAACGCCTGGGACTTCGTGCAGTCGAAGGCCGAGACAGATCAGTCTTGGATTGCCGCAGGCATCCTGTCTTGTATAGAGAAGGGATACAGTCTGAACCGCCTCACTATTAACTGGGAGGCGCGAGAACTGAGATACGGTAAACAATAAAAGGTAATCATGGATAATATGAACAAGAAAAAGCGGCCTTGTCACCCAACCCCACTAAAGAAACGTCTGTTGGATTCAGTCGTTAATGTTGTCTGCCAGGCTGATCTGACAGACCAGGAAAGATCGGTATTAAACATGATCCTCGATAATCTGTCTTCAGCAGAAATATCTATAGCGGCTGGCGTGTCGTCAGAGCGAGTGAGACAGATAACTAATGGGGCTATCGTCAAAATGGCAGACAGAAAAGCGAGAGCAGCTCTCATTGAGGATAACAAAACCCTCAATAACGAACTGAAAGTCACTAAGAAGCTACTTTCGGGAAAAGAGAAGGAGCTGGCCCGTCTGGAAAGATACGACTATTATCAGAGACATGACTCGTTGGAAAGAGAGAATTATCGCCTGAACAAGGAAATTCTGCAGCTGAAAGAGATCTTGCAGGCAAAGGAAGATAGTTCAAAGAAACCTTATGCTGACATGCCAGCTGAGCTATCTGCAAAGAGATTGGACGATTTCAATCTGTCGGTTCATACGACGATTTTTCTTCATAAAAATAATATAGTCACCGTTGGCGACCTGTTGGCCAGAGATTTGTCTGAGCTGGCATCTATAAAAGGATGTGGCAAGAAGACCATCAAGGAGTTTATTTCCCTTGTCGAAAAACTGGGGCTGGTATGGTAACTATCAATTCATGATAATGGAACATTCTATATCAAACATCAGCGAAGAGCAGAAGTTACTGTTGAAGACTACGACACTCACCAACGGCACCAATGCCTGGGAGTTCGTGCTATCGAGACCGGAAAATGCCCAACCTTGGGTAGCCGCTGGGATACTCTCGTGTATGAAGAAGGGCTACCGTCTGGATCTCCTGATGATAGGCTGGGAAACGAGAGATCTCCGACGCGACCTTTGCAGCAAAAGGTAACAAAAGTAGTGGGCGGGTTATATATTTTATTGTAGTGCCTTTGCTTCGGCGAAGATACTGCTGGTGTCGCATAGCTTTTAGGTCAAGGGTGCGATAATATCACAACATAATCGTACTGTTTGTAGAAAGCACTTCCGCCGACGGTAAAAGGTTCGAATTTTGATGTTTTCAGATTTCTGATTTAATCGAACTTTACCGTCGGCGAATTGTTAAATTCACTTCGGCAGAAATCATTTCTGTTTTTTACCGACGCAATCCCAGGCCCCTACCCTTCGGCTTCATACCGAAGAGGCTACGCGGCATCCAATCATCATCATTCTTTTTCTTAGGCAGGTCATTATGACCGCCACCGCCACCGCCCAGTGGAACATTCACCGACATTGCGCCGGTGATTGCACCAAATATCGATGCCAGACTATCATTAAATGACGCGGCAATCTCATTAAAACAACTTAGAGTTTCGCTGACAGCTGAATCAGACTCGAAACTTTCTTGTTCCGGGAAGAAATAATCTTTCAGATCCTGAAAAGAATAGTTCCAGTAATTGTCGGCTTCTTC
>CAZIKA010000091.1:0-6679 GCA_964539705.1 uncultured Prevotella sp.
GCATCTCCTGAGAGGCCAGCATGTCGAGTTGCTGGACGTTGACGCCCAACTTCTGGAAGATAAACGATGTGATGTCCTGCGCCTTGTCCATCAGGGCCTTCAGCAGATGTACCGGCTCGATGGACTGCTGACCGTTCTGGCGGGCAATGTTGACGGCCTGCTGAACGACCTCCTGCGCTTTGATTGTAAACTTGTCGATTGTCATAATGTTACTCCTTTCTTTTTTGTTTTGTTCTGACCCTGAGCGAACAAAGAGTGTGCCGATGCTCATGTGCATGACAATTTGTCGGAAGAAGGTGACAGAACGTCGCTCGTATAAATCCGTAAAATGCGTTAAACTTTCATATAATTAGCGCATCAGAATAGTATCTGTGAAATATTTTTTTTATCTTTGCTTTCTAAAACTGTACTATTATGAAAAGATTGTTGTTGCTTTTTACTTGGCTAGTACCGACCATGTTGTTTGGTCAGAGTTATGATGTTCTGTGGAAACAGGTGGAGAAAGCTGATCAGGATGACCTTCCGCAGACAGAACAGCAGGTGTTGAAAAAGATAATTTCCAAAGCAGGGAAAGAGAAAGCATATGGACATCTGTTAAAAGCTGAACTGAAGCAGATGCAAGCAGTTTGCGAGGTGAGTTCAGACTCACTGAAACCTGCGGTGGAACGACTGGAGGAACGTGTAGACGGTATGAAGGACGAAGCTTTGAAAGCTGTCTATCAGACCGTGCTTGGCTTAATTTATGAGCAGAACAGCAGCGCATTTGACAACAGTCAGAAAAAGGCAGAACAGTACTTTGATCAGGCGATGGCAAACCCCGCGATGCTGGCATCGGTAAAGGTAAACAGCTATGTGCCTTTTGTTGAAAAAGGGGTGGACAGTCAGATCTATGATAACGACTTGCTGAGTTTGCTGGGTACAGAGACCAGTCATTACGACGTGATGCGCCGGTATTACGAGCAGTCAGGCAATAGGCCTGCAGCGATGTTGAGTTCGCTGAACTGGCTTCGTAATCAGGAACCATCAGGCAAGGAAAAACTGGAGGAGTCGCGGTATATTATGCGTCTGGATTCGCTGTTAGAGCAGTACGGCGACCTGCAGGAAGCCTGCGAGGTGGCTATGGAGCGCTATGGTTACATGACCAATCACACAACAGCTACCAACCAACAGCGATGGGACTTCTTGGAGATGGCCCTGAAACGCTGGGGTAAGTGGATGCGTGCCGATTACCTTCGTTATGATAAGGAGCAACTGTTGTATGTGAAATTCCAGGCTTTCCTTGATATGATGGTAAATACCCCGTCAGCAACAAATAAAGTGGTGCTGAAGGAAATGCGTGGTATTACGAAGATGACGATGCGTGTGTATCGTGTGGATGCTACGGCTTACGAACTGAGAAATCTTTATGTGGAGAACGATAAGGACTTTAAGAAGATAAAGTCGAAACTGAACGCACTGCCCGAACTGACGCAGGAACGTACCTATACAGGGAATGCCCCTTATGATCTTTTTACCGATACGCTGACGTTGCAGGCGCTACCCGTGGGTGTCTACCTGCTAGAATTTGAGAGCTCACCCAATACGGAACGTAAGGTTCATATGCTATATTACGTGAGTGGCCTGCGTATGCTCTCTTTGAGGTTGCCTGGCGAGAAGGTGCGCTATGTAGTGGTTGATGCCGATTCTGGTCAGCCTGTGAAGGATGCTCAGATAAGACTCAGCAAAGATAAGTTGACGACGACCCTAACTACAGATGCCAAGGGCGAATGTATATATGATACAAATGGAAAATACATCTCGGAAATCTTTGTGAACACAGAAAAAGACAAGGCATGTCCGGCATTGAGTTCCAGTGGTTATTTCTCTTATTATAACAATGACCGCGTGATATATCAGGCAAAGGTTTTTACCGACCGTGCAATCTATCGTCCTGGACAGACCGTTTATGTGTCGGCAATTCTCTATAAGGCAGAAAATGGTTTTAAGAATAGCGTGTGCAAAGGCGAAAAGGTGACTGTCACCTTAAATGATGCCAATAATAAAGAGGTGGATTCGAAGGAGGTGACTACAGACGATTTCGGAACCTGTGCTACACAATTCACATTGCCTCGCAAAGGACTGGCTGGTCGCTATCGTATTGAAGTGGATGGTGAGCAATGCGGTGCCATTTATAACTTCCGTGTGGAGGAATACAAACGTCCGACCTTCGAGGTGGAGATACCTCAGGTGAAGGATAGCTATGCCGATGGTGATACGCTTCAGGTAAAGGGTATGGCCCGCTCGTATGCAGGTGTGCCTGTACAGGATGGAAAGGTGAAATATAAGGTGGAGCGCAGACGCTCTTATTGGTGGTGGGGCTATTCACGCTACTGGGATCAAGGTGTTATCGCGAAAGAAACAGAAGATAATATCTTGGCAGAGGGTGAGGTAGAGACTGATGGTGATGGCTCGTTCACGGTACCTACCCCCATTGTGGTGCCCAAGACCCACTATACCATGTTCTATAACTTTGTGGTGACTGTCGAGGTAACCGATCAGGCTGGTGAGACTCATCATGGGGAATTGTCGTTGCCTTTAGGTAATAAGAAAACAGCTTTGGGCGTAGAACTGTCGGAAAAAGTGCGTGTGGACAATGAAGAAGGTTTTACCTTCCATCTGTGTAATGCTGCTGGTACGGACCTTGATGCAGAGGTGCAATACCGCTATACGCCAGAGGGCAAACGCAGTCAGAAATGGCTGACAGCAAAGACCAACAAGAAGATTCAACTGCCGAAGCTGAAGAGCGGAAGATACCAATTGGAGGCTATTTGTGGTAATGATACCCTGAAGCAGGACTTCATTGTATTCTCGCTCGATGATAAGACTCCTGCAGCAAAGACCGATGAGTGGTTCTACGTCTCTCATGCGAGATTCCCTAATGACGGTAGCCCTGTAACTGTACAGGTGGGATCGTCGGATGAGAATGTACATATGGCTTATGCAGTCTTTGCTGGCAAAACAATTGTTGAAAGTGGAACGATAGATCAGTCAAATGCGTTGTGGAATCGTAAAATAACCTATAAAGAGGAGTACGGCAATGGATTAACCCTCTCGTTTGCTTGGATAAAGAACGGCAAACTTCATAGCTATGAATGTCATATAAACCGTCCGGTACCCGACAGCAAACTCCATCTGAAGTGGGAGACCTTCCGCGATAGGCTGGTGCCTGGTCAGCAGGAGGAATGGACGCTCTCTGTTATGGGACCTGACGGTAAGCCCGTCAATGCTCAGATAATGGCAACGTTATATGATAAGAGCTTGGATCAGTTGACAAATCACGACTGGTCGCTTTCTCCCTATTTGTGGCTACCGTTGCCTTCTGCACACTGGAACAGCATGACGTGGGGAAGTCGTACGGGCTTTGGTATGGTGAAAGTACCTACGCCAACGTTGCGTGGTTTCCAGTTTAATGCCTTCGACCGTTCAGTATTCCCAGTGTATGTCAGGTCATATGGACGTTTAGGTTCTACACGCCGTTTGCGCGGCAGCAGTGTGCTCAACGAGGTGGTATTGAAAGTCAATGAGAAAGTTGTTGATATGGCAGAACCCAGTGTCATGGCTAGTGCCGACAATTCTTTGCAAGGCCGAATCGCAGGCTTGGATGTCGTGGCTAACAAGAGAAACTTAGGTAATGGAATACATCTTGCTGGAACGGAAGAAACTCCGTCAGAGGAAATGGCTGTTCAGGTACGTGAGAATCTGAACGAGACAGCCTTCTTCTACCCCCAACTGTATGCTGACAGCGAGGGTAGGGTAACGGTGAAGTTTACCTTGCCTGAGAGTCTCACTACTTGGCGATTCATGGGCTTGGCTCACACCCAGGATATGAAGACGGGCTTTATTGATGGTGAGGCCGTAGCCAAGAAGGATGTTATGATTATGCCTAATGTGCCTCGTTTTGTGCGTCTGGGTGATAAGGCTACCATCAGCGCCCGTATCTTTAATAGTGGTGAAAAGATGATCAGTGGAAAGGCTCGCATGTTACTCCTTGACCCAGAGACAGACGAGGTGGTGTTCTCGAAAGAGCAACAAGTCAGCGTGGCAAAGGATAGTACGCTTGCTGTGACATTTGACTATGACACGAAGGATGAGACGCGTAATCTGTTGGTATTAAAGATGATGGTGAGTGGCGAGGACTTTAGCGATGGCGAACAGCACTATCTGCCCATTCTGCCTAATCAAGAACGCGTCACAAAGACTGTACCCTTCACGCAGATTGAGCCTGGTACAAAGACTATCAGTTTGTCAAACCTCAAACCTCAAACCTCAAACCTCCAATCTCAAATCACCATTGAGTACACCAATAACCCTGCTTGGTTGATGATTCAGGCACTGCCAACGGTGGGACATCCCCACGATAAGTGTGCTATTTGTCAGGCATCTTCTTATTATGCCAACGCGATAGGTCGTTTTATATTGAAACAGAACCCACAGGCGAAGAACGTGTTTGAGGCTTGGAGTCGCGACGAGGTTTCGTTGCAGAGTAGTCTGCAGAAGAATCAGGAACTGAAGGATCTGTTGCTTGATGAGACTCCTTGGGTAGCAGATGCTAATCGTGAACAGGAACAGAAGGAACGATTGAGCGATTTCTTCGATGCGAACCTGATGCAGCAGCGATTGAACAGTACATTGGAGCAGATGAAGACGTTACAGAATGGTGATGGCTCATGGAGCTGGTGGCCAGGAATGGATGGCTCGCTGTATATGACGGTAGAGATCAGTGAGATGCTGGTGCGCCTGAATCAGATGACAGGTAAGCAGAGTGAGACTAGCACGATGTTGGATAAGTCCTTTGGTTATATCGGTAAGGAGATGGTTAAGATGGTGAACGAGATGAAGAAGGCCGAGAAGAAAGGCATCAAGCAGACGTTCCCCAGTCACAAGGCTTTGCAGTGGCTTTATATCTGTACACTCGATGGCAGGAAACTATTGGCAGATGTGCAGTCGGCTAACACATACCTGATTAACCTGTTGAAGAAAGAGACCAAGAATCAGAGTATCTACGATAAGGCAATGTCGGCTATCGTGCTGAATAATAAGACCTATATCAAGAGCTTGAAGGAATATACCGTTTATCGCGAGGAGATGGGACGCTATTACGACACTCGTAAGGCCCTCTATTCTTGGCGCGACTATCGCATTCCTACGCAGGTTGCTGCTATCGAGGCTATCAAGCGCTTGACTCCCGATGATACCCAGACTATCGAGGAGATGCAGCGCTGGCTGTTGCAAGAGAAGCGCAACCAGGCATGGGATACACCTATCAGCAGTGCAGATGCTGTGTATGCCTTCCTGAATGGCAACAGCGAGTCACTGAAGTCGCAGGAAAAGACCGTTCTGAAGGTTGACGGCAAGGAGATAGAGACCTCACAGGCTACTGCCGGCATTGGCTATGTGAAGACTACGATGACTGGTGACGACAAACAGACGTTTACTGCCGAGAAGACCTCTACGGGTACCTCTTGGGGTGCTGTCTATATGCAGTATATGCAACCCACTAGCGATATTGAGTCGCAAAACAGCGGTATCAAGGTGAAGCGCGAGATATTGACAAGTGCCTCAAACCTCAAACCTCAAACCTCAAACTTCAAAGTTGGTGACAAGGTCAAGGTGCGCATCACCATTGAGGCAGACCGCGACTACGACTTCGTACAGGTTGTAGACAAGCGTGCTGCTTGTATGGAGCCCGTCAACCAGTTGAGCGGCTATCGTTGGGGGTATTACACATCGCCCAAGGACTGTTCAACGAATTACTATTTTGACCGACTGTCGAAAGGCAAGCATGTCATTGAGACTGAGTATTACATCGACCGCATAGGAACATACGAGACAGGCACCTGTACAGCCAGTTGTGCCTATAGTCCTGAGTTCCGTGGAGTTGCTAAATCACAAACGATAGAAGTTAGATGAAGAGAATTCTGATGATAAGTTTCTTGTGCATGGTCACTCTGATGACCATTGCGCAGAAAGTGGAGGTAACGAAGCCAAAGGTTAATGTAGGTAAGACAGGATTTGAGATACCTATTACTGCTACCTTTGAACTGAAGAACATTACGAACCGCCATCTGACGGTTACGAGTGTAAAACCCGACTGTGGATGTACAAAGGTGGTATATCCCAAAAAGAGTGTTGGGGCAGGTGAGGTCTTTACTATTTCGATGACCTATGATGCTCGTATGTTGGGACATTTCAGTAAACAGGCGGCAGTTACCATCAGGGGACAGCAGCAACCTGTATGGCTTACGATGACAGGTCTGGTGGTAGAGGACTGGACGGACTACAGCAAACTTTATCCCCATGCCTTTGGCAGCATTCTGGCTGATATCGATAATGCCGAGTTTGATGATGTCAACAAGGGGGAGCATCCAGAGGTGGTGATTAATATCATCAATAATGGTGGTGAGACGGTGACACCGAATATGCTGCACCTGCCTGACTATCTGACGGCGATGGCTATTCCTGAACAGTTGGCTCCTGGGCAGACAGGAAAGATGGTGCTGACGCTCAACTCACAACATCTGAAAGATTTCGGTTTGACGCAGACCACTATCTATCTGGCGGAACAGTTGGGTGACAAGGTGAGCAGCGATACAGAATTCCCCGTGTCAGTAGTGTTGTTGCCTAATGCAACTCTTTTCGA
>CAZIKA010000091.1:6779-10002 GCA_964539705.1 uncultured Prevotella sp.
GGGGTGGAGCAACCTTCTATTGTCAACCCCTATTTGAAGCGTAACCGTTTCCGTCGGCGTGAGTTGAGTGTCGACGAGATGGTAGAGGGCATCGTGAAAGGTGATGTGACGATATTGTCACAGGCAGTGACACTTATTGAGAGTGTAAACCCCGATCATCAGGCGAAAGCGCAGGAGGTTATTAATAAATGTCTGCCCTATAGCGGCCATAGTGTGCGTATTGGTATCAGCGGTGTGCCAGGAGCAGGCAAGTCAACCAGTATCGATGAGTTCGGCATCCATCTTCTAAAAGAGAAAGGTGGCCGATTGGCTGTCTTAGCTATCGACCCCTCTTCAGAACGCACCAAGGGTAGTATCCTTGGCGATAAGACCCGCATGGAGAAACTCGCTGTTCATCCCGATTCTTTCATCCGTCCTAGTCCGTCAGCAGGTTCTCTGGGTGGCGTAGCCCGTAAGACACGTGAGACGATTATCCTTTGTGAGGCTGCCGGCTTTGATAAAATCTTTGTGGAGACGGTAGGCGTAGGTCAGAGCGAAACGGCCTGTCACTCGATGGTGGACTTCTTCCTGCTGATTCAGGTGGCTGGTACAGGCGATGAGTTGCAAGGCATCAAGCGCGGCATCATGGAGATCAGTGATGGTATCGTCATCAATAAGTGCGACGGCGATAATGTGGACCGTTGTCAGATGGCTGCCACCAACTTCCGTAATGCCCTGCATTTCTTCCCGATGCCCGAGAGTGGCTGGACGCCTAAGGTGCTTTGCTATAGTGGCTTCTATGGCACAGGCGTGAAGGAAGTGTGGGATATGATTTACGAATACTTTGACTTCGTCAAGACGAACGGATACTTTGATTATCGCCGTAATGAACAGGCTAAATACTGGATGTACGAGACTATCAATGAGCAGTTGAGGCTGAACTTCTATAACCGTCCGCTAATCAAGTCGCGTCTTTCAGCAGCAGAACAGTCTGTCCTCGTGGGGCAGAAGACATCGTTTGTGGCTGCTCAGGACTTGCTCGATGAATATTTTAAGAACCTATAATGATACAAATAGAAATAGATAATGGTAGTGGCTTCTGTTTCGGTGTGACTACTGCCATCAAGAAAGCTGAAGAGGAACTGGCTCAGGGCGAGACACTCTATTGCCTGGGTGATATTGTACACAACGGAATGGAGTGTGAACGGCTCAGGCAGATGGGACTCATTACCATCAATCATGATGAGATGCGCGAGTTGCATGATGTCAAGGTACTGCTTCGTGCTCATGGTGAACCGCCTGCTACTTATGAGTTGGCGCGCCAGAATAATATAGAGATTATTGATGCTACTTGTCCTGTGGTGCTGAAACTGCAGAAACGCATCAAACAGCAGTATGAGTGTTCTCTCACCTCTCACCTCTCACCTCTCACCTCTCAAATCGTCATCTTTGGTAAGAAAGGTCATGCAGAGGTGTTGGGTCTTGTAGGACAGACACAGTCAAATGCCATCGTGATTGAGAATTTCGATGAAGTGGAGAAACTGGATTTTTCGCGCGATATCTACCTTTATTCTCAGACCACGAAGTCGCTTGACGAGTTTCATCGTATCATCGATTATATCCAGTCGCATATCTCACCGGAGGCTAAGTTTCAGAGCTTCGATACCATCTGCCGTTCGGTAGCCAACCGTATGCCGAATATATCACAATTTGCCTCAAAGCACGACCTGGTGCTCTTTGTCTGTGGACGTAAGAGTAGTAACGGAAAGGTTCTTTATAACGAATGCTTGCGGGTAAACCCCAACACACACTTGGTTGAAGGACCTGATGAGATAGAGCCACAATGGTTGGAAGGTATTTCTACGGTAGGTATCTGTGGGGCTACATCAACACCCAAATGGCTGATGGAGCAATGCAGGGACGAGATAATGAGAATTGAGGATTGAGAATTAAGCTGACCATACTGCTACTTTGTTTGCTGAGCATCCCGGTGTTTGCTCAGCGTCCTCAGTATGGAAAGATGACACCGTTACTTCGCCAACTATCCCGACAGGTGAATCATGGGGACAGGTTCTTGATTCGTGATGGAATCAAGCAACCTGTCCCCATGATTCATGTGTGTATGTTTGCTAAGGTTACTGATACTCAGGTGCTGACAGATCATCATTGTCGCATATTGGCAAAGGTGGGCAATGTCTGTATTGTTGACGCGCCTATCAGCGAGTTGGGCACTCTCTCGCTCGACTCCCGCATTCTGCGTATGGAGGCCCGTCAGGGGAATAGCCTTCAGACTAATCAGATGGCTTCTATCCTGAATGCGCTCCCTGCTTATGAAGGGCGGAATCTGCCGCAGGCCTTTACGGGCAAAGGCGTCGTAGTAGGTGTGATGGATGTGGGGTTCGACCTCACCCATCCTAATTTCTATTCTGCCGATACCACGCAGTATCGCATCCAGCGTTTCTGGGATATGGTGACACAGGATACGGTGGGCAGTCCTCTTTATGTGGGGCGCGACTATGCAGGACGTGAGGAACTGTTGGCGTTGGAACATTCGCGCGACGGACTGGATCAGACGCATGGTACTCATACCACAGGCATCGCTGCTGGAAGTGGCTATGATTCGCCCTATCGGGGAATGGCTCCTGAGGCTGATATCTGTTTGGTAGCCAATGCCGTTGCCGATGATACGGTTTATATTGACTCAGCCGATTATTACAAGTATACCTTTGCTACCGATGCCTTGGGCTTCAAGTACCTGTTCGACTATGCTAAGAGTGTAGGCAAACCCTGTGTGGCGTCTTTCAGCGAGGGCTCTACGCAGGATTTCTGGGGCTATGACCAACTCTATTATGAGATGCTCGACAGTCTGGTAGGTCCAGGACGTATCCTGGTGTCGGCAGCAGGTAATAACGCCTATGCGAAGTCGTGGTTTCGTAAACCTCAGGGACAGACTTCCGCAGGCTCTTTCCTTTCGTCGGGCAGTTCGGAAATGATACTTACGTTTAAGTCGGCTCACGACTTCCGTCTGCGTTTTGTGCTGTATAATGGCGATAGCGATACATTGGAAATACAAACCTCGGATGTGCTTCTGCAGAAGGACTCAACGCTGACATCGGCCTTGCGTTATGAAGACTATCAGCTGGTGGTCACCACTGAGGCCTATCCCTCTAGCTACAATGCTCATGAGATGTGCTATGATGTGACGATTCAGACAACGTATCATGTTGGTGAGAAATGCCCTTTG
>CAZIKA010000092.1:0-5815 GCA_964539705.1 uncultured Prevotella sp.
TTGCCTACGTGGCAGGTGCTCGCTTGGAGCGTAAGATGAACGAGGCAGAGCGCATTCGTTACGAGGAATCGATGAAGATGCAGAAGGAGCAGAAAGAGACAACCCTGATGGAACAGGCTCTGAAAAGTGGGCGTTCAATCAGCGAGATGAAATCTGCATCGGCTTTCACTGAGGATAAAATAAAAATACCTGATACCTATTACGTAGGTATTGAATTGGACAAAGCCTTGAAAGAGCCTGGCAGCGATGCCGACATCGTGTTGCGTGAAGGCGACCGCTTGGTTGTACCCGGACAAACCAGTACGGTAAAGATCAGCGGAGAGGTGATGTACCCCAATACGGTAGGCTTCGAAGCTGGAAAGAAGGCAAAATATTACATCAATCAGGCTGGTGGCTACAGCTCAAAGGCCAAGAAGAAGCGCACCTATATTATATATATGAATGGTGACGTAGCCAAAGTTGGCAGCAGAACTAAAGTGCGTCCAGGTTGTGAGATCGTAGTGCCTCAGAAGGCCATCAACCGTATGACAACGGCAGAGACCGTGACGCTGGGTTCTGGTATCGCCTCTATAGCTACGATGGTGGCTACCCTCGCAAATATATTGAGTAAATGATGATTGTTTAGTTATGGAAGAGAAGAAAAATACCAAGACTATCGATATTGTTAGTATTGTCAAAAAGCTGTGGCAACATAAAAAGACATACTATTATGTGTTGCCTTCTACGCTCATTGTGACATACTTAATCATTTTATGTGTGCCACGTTACTACAGCTGCACAGTAAGCCTTGCTCCAGAACCCACATCACCCAATATGTCAGGATCGATCAGTTCGCTGGCCTCATCCATGGGATTAGGCTCTTTGGCAAAGATGGCAAATCAAGATGCCATTTCATCTGAGATATATCCCGATGTGTTAGGGTCTACCAGTTTTATCGCAGACCTGATGACCACAGAGGTAACAACGAAGGACAGCTCCGTATGTTGTAATTACTATACCTATCTGCGCGACCATCAAGAGTCCCCATGGTGGTCTATACTCATCAACTCTTTCTTGGACTTGTTTGAGGCAAACGCCCCAGACAACTACAATGGCAAGGAACGCCTGTCAACCTTCAAGATGAGCAAGCAACAAGTTAACTTATTTGAGACTGCCAAGAAAGCCATAAAATGCAATGTCAACAAGAAAACAGGTATTGTTAGTATTACGATAAAAGCCCAAGACCCGTTAGTATGTGCGACAATTGCAAGTTCGGCATGTGAAAATCTTCAGAAGTTCATCGTGGATTATCGCACTCACAAGGCTAAGGTCGATTATAACTACTACAAAAGCTTATGCAAAGACAGCAAGGCCGAATACGAAGAAGCAAGAAAAAAATATGCAAGATACGCAGACGCCAATCAAGATATTTTTCTGATGCACTACAAAAGTAAGTTGGATGACTTGGAGAACGAGATGCAACAGAAATATAACATTTACACGACGATAAACACGCAGATGCATTCTGCTGCAGCAAAGCTTCAAGAGGCTACTCCCGCCTTTACCACTATCCAAACAGCAACCGTTCCCATAAAGCCTGCAGGTCCAAAACGCGTATTGACTGCTATTGCTTTAACGATTCTGGTTTTCTTTGGTCTGTCAGGGTGGATTCTTATCAAGCAAAGATAATATCATTCAACAAACTTGCTAATGACAGCTATCGAGTTGACTTTTGTATTCTTGATTACATTATTCCTGACTTTCGTAGAGGACAGAATACGTCAAAGGGATAAGATAATCATTTATGCGCTTATCGGCTTTGTGCTGATTCTCATAGCTGGCACCAGAACGATATATGACACCCCAGACTCTTTAGAATACGAGACCATGTTCTACGAAGCGGGAACAGGCACTATTATGGATATGACAAATGAGCCTACATTCCGATTCTTTTCAGTAACATTGTCTAATATGGGGTTTGGCGTGAACACCTTATTCTTTCTTTATGCTGCCATTTCCGTACCTCTCCATATGGTAGGATTGTGGAAAATGAGCAAATTGCCATTTTTCACACTTGCCATTTACCTTTCATACTATTACCAGATGCATGATTTGGTACAGATGCGCTGCTCGGTAGCCTCTGCCCTATTTCTTTTTGCATTCTACTTTCATGGTGAAGGGAAAAAATTATACGCCCTACTATGTATTGTGATTGGTATCTTTTTCCACTATTCTGCAGCCGCTGGTATCTTGATATTTCTGCTGAACAATCAAGAGCTGAAGCAATGGCAGCGATGGGTGGCCTATTGTATTGTACCGATAGGACTGATAGTCTATTATTCCGGCTTAGACATTTCATATATTGTACCCGAGGGCTTGGGAGGAGACAAATTAGACGCATATAGGAAATTAAAAGAAAGTGGCATAGAAGATGGCCTTGCAGGATGGGACTTGAAAGGAAATCTCGTTATCTGGCTTAACATACTTCTATTTTATGTAGCAATCATATATAGAAACACCCTGGAAGAGCATTGCAAATATATTCATTTAGGCATCAAGATACTGGCAATCGCTTTTTTATGCCTATTCTTCCTGCATAATGTCAGCGCAGTATTAGCAAGCAGACTATGTGACTACTTCGAAGTAATTATGATTATACTATGGACAGCGGTAGTTTATCTGTTCACTCCAATGTTAGCAGGCAAGATTCTTGTCAATTTCATCACGACAGTACGATTCGTTCTTAGTATGCTGTTCTATGCTATGGCACAATTAACAATGGATTTATAAGAATACTGTATGGAAAAGGGCGTAGAACAAATTGGCAAGAAAAGTGTCGCATGGAGCTACACCTCTGTGTTCTTCTCCGTTGGTTCCGGGCTCATACTGTTGCCTTTTATCCTGCACGCTATGCCGTCTGGCACCATAGCCATTTGGACTATATTTCAGACGATCTATGCCCTAACGATGCTTCTTGACTTTGGCTTCCGTCCATCATTTGCCCGTAATCTGAGCTATGTTTTCTCTGGTGTCGAGCATTTTTCCGTCAATGGAGTAGAAAAGCCATCTTGCCAGGAGATTAACTATGTGCTACTGAAAGATACTCTTCAAGCCATGAAGATGTTCTATCGTTGGGTTGCCATTGTGGTCTTTGCACTTCTGATAACAGTAGGAACATGGTATTTCATGCAGCTGATGTCCAAATATTCTGGTGACAAAGACGATGCCATCATCGCATGGATTCTATTGGTTTCCATTAATTGTTATAATGTTTACACACTCTATTACGACTCTTTACTGACTGGCAAGGGCTACATTTCCCAATTACAAAAAATCACCATACTGGGACAATCCGTTTATCTTTGCTTGGCTATCATACTGATCCTATGCGGTATGCAACTTAGTGCTATCGTGTTGTCGCAAGCCCTTTCTGTAGTAATTAAGAGGGTATTGTCATATAAAGTATTCTACAATGCTGAGTTACGTAAGGAATTATCTAAAGTTCAACTATCAGCACCCATGGAGGTCTTACGCATTATTGCTCCCAATGCTGTAAAAGTTGGATTAACCTCCTTTGGTAGTTATATCGTCAATCGGTCATCTATGTTTATTGGGGCTATTTACCTATCACTTGATACAATGGCTCAGTATGGCGTGTGCTTGCAAATAATGGACATAATGGCTCGATGCGGCACAATGATGTTTGTCACATATAGTCCGAAAATAGCTCAATGGTACTCTCAGCGTGATATGCAAAAAATCGGGCGCGTCTATATTTATAGTGTATCATCCCTGTTGATAATCTATCTAATCGGCGGATTGGCTGTGGTATTATGTGCCAATCCTCTGCTTGACATCATTAACAGTAACACCCATCTGCTACCAACAAGACTTGTTGTATTATTAATTGTTATAAATTTTCTTGAGCAGAATCACGGAATAGCAGGCGGCTTTATCCAGGCAGGCAATCAGGTCCCGTTCTTTATTCCATCACTTCTTTCAGGACTGGCCACAATAGTGCTGTTATGGGTGTTTTTAGACCTTTGCGATATGGGAGTGATTGCGTTGATACTTGCACCTGGTATAGCGCAACTTGTCTATCAGAACTGGAAGTGGCCTATGGTGGTAATAAAAGAGATATGGGGTAGATCCGAGAAATGAAAGTTATTGAGTATGAAGATATCTGTTGCATTAACCACATATAACGGTGAACGCTTTCTAAGAGAACAGCTAGACAGTCTGTACACACAGACTTTATTACCTGACGAAGTCATTGTCTGCGATGACTGTTCTACGGATAATACACTTAAGATACTTGAGAAGTATTCTATAGAATACGGATTACAATACTATAGGAATGACTCTTCATTGGGAGTAAATGCGAATTTCTTTCGCGCTATATCTCTGTGTCATGGCGATTATATCTGTATTTGTGATCAAGATGATGTATGGATGTCTCATAAGATAGCGACACTCGTTTCTGCCATTACCTCTATGGAAGGCAACAACATTCCTATAGCCGTATCGTCGCTTAGGCAGGACGTTGACGCAAGTTGTAATCCTATTTGTCCACCACAAAATTTCCCTTTTGGAGAGCAATGGGAAGACACCCTTCTCAACACAGAGCAGTCACAGGGATGCACCATGATCATCAACAGATGTCTTGCAGATTTGTCTGTCGCGTATTACAGGGAAAAGAAAGGCTCTGACGAAGTCATGTATGATGTGCTGATATCACTTTTAGCAGCAATATTCGGAAAGAAAAGGAATTTGCCTGATGTGCTGATGTATTACAGACATCATAATGCCAATGTGGTCGACAAACTCAAATCCAGCAAAAAAACATTTTGGAAGAAGGTCAAGGATATGCCGACATACTATCCATTCTTACTCGATTACAGAATAAAGGAATTAGTCGTCATGAGTAAGCTTGTTGAGTATGACACATATTCTCCAGACATAAGAGAGTTTCTTGGCAAGATGCAGAAGTTATATAAGACGAAGTCTATCGTCTGTGGATTGCCTATTGTACTTGGACTGCCACAACTAACTGTTGGAAGAAAAATCAAGGTCCTTTTGTTAACACCTATAGCAAAATTATTAAAGATAATAGAAAGGTACCTATGAAAATAATATATATCATAGACGGAATGTACAACTCTGCAGGACGAGAAAGAGTCGTTGCAAATAAGGCAAACTACTTGTCTCGCATGGGGCATAAGATAACCGTGCTCACAACAGACCAGAAAGGGCGGCCCAGCTACTATCCATTAGCGGAAGATGTGGAGATGATTGACCTTGGGATAAACTATGATGAGTATTACGGAAAGGGCATCATTGACAAGCTTGTTTCTCACAGGCAGAAAAGCCATCTCTTCCGAGAGAGGTTAGGTACCTTTCTGAAAGCGCATCCTCAGGATGTTGTCGTGGCTCTCATGGATAGATATGTCCCTGCTATTATTTCCTTGGCAGAAAAGAATGTTACGGTCTATGAACATCACTTCAACAAGTTCGCCATGTACGACTTAAGAGAATCGCGAACGAAGCATCTGCTTCAGCAGGTTGTTTACAAAGTGAAAGACTGGATCTATACAAGGTTCTATTACAGGAAACTGGACATCTTTGCAGTCCTTACCGAGGAAGACAAGGAATACTGGGGAAAGGACTTTAAGAATATTGTATGCATGCCAAACAGTATCTCGTATGATAAAACGAAGAAAACAAGTTTGGATAACAAGTGTGTTATAAGTGTTGGACGACTGACTTATCAGAAGGGATATGACAGATTAATAAAGATATGGCGCAATATAGAGCCGTTGCAACCAGAATGGCAGCT
>CAZIKA010000092.1:5915-9991 GCA_964539705.1 uncultured Prevotella sp.
GTTTTAACAATGTAGTTTTTATATATCACAACATCACACCTGCCCATTTTTTCTGGAAGACAGAGCCTTTGGTTGCTATGCGAGCCATTGCCGGACGACTACAGCTACGTTATCTGAAATATGTCACGAAGAAGTGGATTGCAGTAAGTGAATACAATAAAAAAGAATTAGAACATATCGGCTTTCATAATGTCACTCTATGCAGTAACCTCATCAAGTGTTCTATGGTATCGGGGGAAAAGACTTCAGAACCATCTTTATTATACGTAGGCAGAATCGTACAGAATAAACGCTGTTTAGAGTTATTGAATATTGCCAAGAGTATTGCAGAGAAGTTAGGTCGGCCTATTTCACTCTATATCGTAGGCAACGGCAAGCCAGGAACCTCTTATCTGAACAAATTCACTCACAAAATACAACAACTCACATCTAACCAACTTAATATACATTGGCTGAAAGGATTAACAGAAGAAGAACTCTCAGAAATGTACAGTCGCTGTTGGATTTACATCACGTTATCTCAACATGAAGGTTTCGGATTACCTGTATGCGAGAGTATCAATAATGGGACACCTGCTATTTATACTAGCTGCGGTGGACAGGAATGCGTACTTAACAATATTGGGCTAGTCAATGAGAGTTATATCGCAGAAGAAGCTGCATCACTATTGACCGATAGGACTAAACTTGAATCGCTGTACACGCAACAAAAGAAACTTGTCGAACACTTCACAATTCCCAACTACGACAAAGAATTAGAACGTATCTTCAATAAGTTCATCTAATGATTACCATATTATGCGATTACTATTACTGCTAAGTTTCCTCTTTTTCAAGACAATAGGCAGTTATGCAGAAGACGAGATGCCTATTATTGCTTTCTTAGGAGTACCAGAATGGCGAACTACAGATGAGGATTATAGAATCTTCAGCGAATGTGGGTTTAATGTCAATATCAACAATTACTCTTCCACAGAGCAATTGTTGAAGGCTTGTAGATTTGCAGAGAAATATGGAGTAAAAATTATTGGACGTTGCCCAGAGATGTCAATACAACCAGACATCGTTGCCAAAACACTAAGACAAGAAAGAGGGTTCATGGCTTACATGATGAAAGACGAGCCATCACTAACAGAAATTGACCAGCTACAAAAGGATATGCAACGTCTACATCAAACAGATGAAAAACATCTGTTTTATATCAATTTGTTTCCTCATTATCACAAAGACTGGATAGAACCCAGCAATAAAGCACGCAGCTATCCAGAATACATAGAGGCACTTACAAAGACCATCTGCCAACAGATTTCTTTTGACTTCTACCCTATAACGACCAAAGGCATACGCAATACTTGGTATGAAAATCTAGAAATGGTAAGGACTGTAAGCAGAAAAACAGGAAAGCCCTTCTGGGGATTTGTTCTTTCTGTTCCACATGACGTACCTTTCACACCAGACACATATTATCCCACTCCTACATTAGGCGCACTACGATTACAGGCCTATTCCAATCTAGTCTATGGTGCACAAGGCATACAATATTTCACATACTGGACACCTGGTGATACAGAAGGATTTCACTATCACGACGGTCCCGTAGACGAAAATGGTAAAAAAACGAACACCTATGCTTTGGTTCAAGTTTTGAACAATGAGCTAAAATCGTTAAGCAGTCTTTTCTATGGTTCAACAATTCTAGATCTTGGTCATTTAGGCGTTATCCCTGAGGGAACAAAACGCATAAAGAAGATGCCCGTCAACATCAAAAAACTAAAAGTTTCCGGATACCAAGGGGCTATTGTTTCCGTTTTTGAGAAAAATCAGAAAAAATATCTGGCTATTGTTAACAAAAGCCATGAAAAAGAAATGACTCTAACCATAAAAGCACGCAATAACAAACCTCGACTGCTGGACAAGCAGTTGAATGAGCACCCCATAAAAGTAGATTATCAAGTTGCGCCAGGTGATATGCTGATATTCAGTTTATAAAAGGAAGAAAAACACAATTATTTTACGCGACCTACATTCAGCAATAGCGATAAGTGACGTACAAACAATGTGCTTGGAGCACACAAGCCACTCAAGAGTGACATAAAAAAGAAGTTATAAAAGACGAATTGTCTTAATTCACTATCATTTGCAGAAGTTACTTCATTTTTTCAAATTATTATTTTATTATTCCAATATTTTTTGTAACTTTGCATCCCAAAATGAAAGTATCAGTAATTACTGTCACATATAATAGTGCCGCAACACTTTCACGTGCCATCGACTCCGTCAAACAGCAAACCTATGATAACATAGAGCATATCATTGTTGACGGAGGTTCAACAGATGGTACAATTGACATCATTTCGTCAGCTGAGCTATCGTCAAACGGTCATATTCGTTGGATTTCTGAAAAAGACAACGGCATCTATGACGCTATGAATAAAGCAATCCAGATGGCTACTGGCGACATTATCGGTATTTTGAACTCTGATGACTATCTAACATCTAACCAAGTAATTGCAAAAATTGTTGAGAATTTTGATAATCAAACAGACGCAGTATATGGTGATGTACACTTTGTAAAATCAGATAACATTGAGAAATGTGTCAGATATTACTCTGGAAAGCCGTTTCGTCCATGGATGGTTCGCTTTGGCTATATTCCACCACATCCTTCTTTTTATGTACGCAGGTCCATATACGAGAAATATGGTCTTTACGACACGAGTTTCAAAATATCAGCCGACGTTGAAATGATAGCTCGTCTTTGTTACATCAAATGTATTAGGACAAAATATATCAATATGGATTTTGTCACTATGCTTATAGGGGGTATAAGCACGAAGAATATCAAGAACAGATGGGTTGGTACAAAAGAAGATTTGATTGCTTGCCAAAAACTGGGAATCAAATCTAACATCATATTTGTACACTTTAAATATTTTATAAAATCTTTTGGATATATTTTGGCCTAGTATTATGACCTTTTTATATCAAAGTATAGTTTTTTATTTTTTATGCCGTGTCTGCACAATAAAACATCCTCGTTTCTCGTTATTAAGAAAACAAAAAAGATATGTTAGTTAATACGACTTCAATATACGAGATGAATGCAGATGTAGAAACTCCCGCTTTCATCATAGATGGGATGAACGAGATAGAACGCAACGTCAAGAGATTAGTTGATTTCTTTATCGCGTTCATCTGTCTTATCATCTTCTCACCCCTATTCCTGATATGCTATATTTTAGTAAAACGTGAAGACGGAGGTCCTGCCATTTTCAAGCAGGAGCGCATTGGACGTTTCGGCCGTCCCTTCACAATATACAAGTTCCGTAGCATGAAGATTGATGCAGAGAAAAACGGTCCTGCACTATATCAGCATGAGCAAGAGACGCGCATGACCAAGATAGGCAAATTCTTGCGCGATCACCACTTAGACGAGCTTCCGCAGTTATGGAATGTTCTTAAAGGTGACATGGCTTTTATCGGGCCACGTCCTGAGCGCAAGTTCTATATAGACCAAATAATGAAGCGCGATAGCCGTTACACATACCTCTACCAGATTCGTCCTGGTGTAACGAGTTATGCCACCCTTTATAATGGATATACCGACACCATTGAGAAAATGCTGCGTCGTTTGGAATTAGACCTCTACTATTTGGAACACCGTTCATGGTGGCTGGACATGAAGATTCTCTTCTTGACCTTTACAAACATCGTCTTTGGAAAGAAATTCTAAGAACGAAAAGCACAATGATCTACAGACATTTCTTTGTCGCTGCTATTTGTTTTGGATATGCAGCTGTTACCACAGCGCAGAATGCCAATGGCACATCCATCACCTACGATTTGGCCACAGAGACAGCCGTCGGAACTGGTGATTTCACAGCTACACAGTTGACAGCCAATCGCAACCACATATTGGCTACACGTCCCAATACCGCCTATATGCGTGGTGCCGTCACCATAGAACGGCCTTTAAATAAAGATTTTACACTCTCTGGTGCCATTGATGCTGTTGCCTCTGTTCATGCCGACCATAAAGCTTACTTGCAACAAGCCTACGCAAACCTGTCTTACCA
>CAZIKA010000093.1:0-1735 GCA_964539705.1 uncultured Prevotella sp.
TCGCGTTGCCTTGTTCCCATACGAGCCTCAACTACATTGACCACATAGTCGCCAAGCTTCTCGCACTCATTGACTAAGTCAATGTAGATGGTACCTTCGGCGTAAGTGTAGGCATGATTGTTGACATCGATGATGTTCTGGGCTTTCAACTGGTTGCGATAGTTGTTGATTTCGTTCTCGATATTGAACGTACGATTGACGTCGTAAGCCTCCTTGCGACCACTCATGAGCTTGTTCATTTGGCTGAGAGCTTGATCGGTGAGTCCCATCATCTGGTGCAGGTGGTTATACTGCTTCTCGATGAAGTGGTCTTCTTTCTTTGAATACTTGCGGTTGATAGTGCGTGCCATGTTATAGCAAGCATCACCAATAGACTCTAACTCGCTGACCTCGCGCAACATGGCACGGATTTTGGCCTTTGTCTCATCAGAAAGGTGAGCATCACTGACACTTTCCAGATACTTCGCAATCTCGAGTTCCATGTTGTCTGAGATTCCCTCGTATTTTTCGATGCGCGAGTATAGCTTGTTGAATTCCTGTTCATTGTTCTTTTCCTTGCTGCGTTCGCTTGACGACAGGTTGAGCAGTTCCTGTACCATGCCGAACATACGCTGCATACGATTAGAGAAAGCCTGAATCTCCTTTTGAGCTTCGAGCACTGAAAGTTCGGGAGTCTTCATGAAGCCAGCAGTAATAAAGTGCAGACGAAAATCCTCCTCCTCGTCCACCTTCTTGGACTTGATGACCCAACATACGAACTTCTCTATTTGTGGAATAAACCAAATCAGGATGCTGGCATTGATGACATTGAAACCACTGTGGAAGGCTGCCAGTACGAAGGTGAGGTATTTGTCTTTCGGCATGTTGTTCATATCTTGATGGAGCGCCTCGCTACCCACATATTTTACGACCCATTGCACACCATCAACAAACCAGTAGAATACGCAGAGGATCCAAATGACACCAAAGATATTAAAGAACATATGGGCCAAGGCAGCACGACGTGCCTGGGTATTGGCAGAGAGAGCCGCCAAGTTTGAGGTGATAGTGGTACCGATGTTCTCGCCTAGCACCAAGGCAATACCCATAGAAATAGGCATGGCACCGCTACCACAGAGCAGCATGGTAATGGCCATCACTGCTGCGGAAGACTGCACACAGAATGTGAGTATGCCACCCATTAACAGGAAGGCAAAGATAGTTAGATAAGAGTCTTTTGGGAAAGACGCAAAGAAGTCTAGGACGACTTGATTCTCACCTAATTTCATTCCTTGTCCTGTGAGCTTTAATGTGGTAAGTGCCAACAGCAGCAGTCCTAAACCGAAGAGGAAGTCGCCCACGTAACGATGCTTCTTCATGTATATCAATATGATGCCAATAAAGAATCCGACATACGACACGATACTGATGTCAAAGGAGTTACTCAGTGCCATAATCCAGGCGGTGAATGTGGTACCAATGTTAGCGCCCATAATCACCGAAATGGCCTGTGCCAGTGTGAGCAATCCAGCATTAACGAACGATACGGTCATTACTGTTGTGGCTGTAGACGACTGCACGGAAGCGGTGACTACCGAGCCTGTTAATAAACCAGTAAAACGATTGGATGTCATGGCACCCAGTGCATGACGCAACTGCGGACCGGCCATTTTCTGTAAGGCTTCACTCATGGACTTCATACCAAACATGAGAAGTGCCAGTGAGCCGAGCATTGTAAAGATTGTGAGCATCATAA
>CAZIKA010000093.1:1835-9963 GCA_964539705.1 uncultured Prevotella sp.
AATAATAAGGTGGAAGGAATGCACTACCGACTCTATAAGCCGAAAAGCTTGGAGTTCTTGGATATTACCTCGGCATCGGGTCAGCGCGCATATACTCGCACGTTGTTTTTTATACTTTGTAAGGCAGTGCACGACCTGTACAATCCTTGTAAAGTGGCTATTGATATTCCTGTGAGTAACGGCTATTATGTAGATTTGAACATAGGACATCCGGTAACCCTTGAGGATGCAGGACGTATCCGTAAGCGCATGCAGGAGATTATCGATGCAGCTTTCCCCATCCATCGACATGAGACAACCACGGAAGAGGCTATCCAGATGTTCAATATCCTGCATACTTACTCGAAGGTGAAGTTGCTGAAGAGTACGGGTTCGCTCTATACAACGTTCTATGACATAGACGGTTACTATGATTATTTTTATGGCGCTCTACTGACAAATACCAAACAAATATACCTCTTCGGACTGGAGAAATACTACGACGGATTGCTGCTGCGCATCCCGTCGCGTGAACATCCCGATGAACTGGGTGAGCTAGTTATGCAGGACAAAATGTTTGGCATCTTCAAAGAACACCATCGTTGGCAGGATATTCTGGGAATGCGTACCATTGGTGATTTGAACGAGACTATTGACAAGGGTTATAGCTCGCAGCTGATTCAAATTAGTGAGGCTCTGCAAGAAAAGAAAATTGCACGTATTGCCGATGAGATAGCTAATAGAAAAGGCATTAAGCTCGTGCTGATAGCGGGCCCATCGTCCAGTGGAAAAACCACTACCTGCAAACGACTCTCCGTCCAACTGGCTGTGAACAGCATCAAGCCTATCGCCATCTCTCTAGATGACTATTTCTTGGATCGTGAGTTGACGCCACGTGACGAGACTGGTGATTATGACTTTGAGAACCTGCATGCTCTGAACTTGCCTCTGCTTAGAGAGCATATGAATGCACTGTTTCGGGGAGAGGAAGTGGAACTGCCGCGCTATGATTTTCCAACGGGCAAGAGTGTAAAGAGCGGAAAACACCTGCAGTTGCACGACGATGAGATATTGGTGGTAGAAGGAATCCATGCACTGAATCCAGAACTGATGGAGGGAGTGCCTCAGGAACAGATTTACCGTGTGTATGCATCGGCTTTGACCACGTTGTTGCTCGATAATCATAACTATATTCCCACGACCGACAATCGACTATTGCGTCGCATTATCCGTGATTATAAATACCGTAGTGTGTCGGCTCAAGAGACCATTCGTCGCTGGCCGTCGGTGCGTAAGGGGGAGAACAAGTGGATATTCCCTTATCAGGAGAATTGCGACCAGATGTTCAACTCTGCGATGCTTTTCGAACTGGCAGTCATCAAGAGTCAGGCGGAGCCTTTGTTGGATCAGGTTCCAGAGAACTGTGCGGAATATGCTGAGGCTTATCGTCTGAAAAAATTCCTGCGCTATATTCGCCCCATACCGGAGGATCAGATACCGCCCACATCACTATTGCGTGAATTCTTGGGAGGCTCATCGTTCGAGTATTAAATAGTTTGCCATTGTTGAAATATTGCCTTCAGTGCTCTCGTAAGTTATTGTGTGCCTGCGCATTACACTGAAGGCATTTAAATGGGCCATTTAGCTTGTGTAAGTAGGCTATTTAGGCATCAAAAGTATATCACTTTCGGTGTCTAAGTATATCACTTACGATGTCTAAGTATATCCGTCTCGGCAAAAAAGGAACATATTTCTTTGTTTTGCTCTTGACTTTTCGTACCTTTGCACCCGAAAAAGAAAGAGAACTATGAAGAAACTGTTTATAGAGACTTACGGATGCCAGATGAACGTTGCCGATTCGGAGGTCGTGGCTTCTGTGATGCAGATGGCAGGTTATGAGACCTGCGAGAGTGTGGAAGATGCAGATGCTGTGTTTTTGAATACTTGTTCGGTGCGCGATAATGCAGAACAGAAAATTTATCATCGCTTAGAAGCACTCAATGCCTTGCGAAAATCTCGCTTGACCAAAAGCCCCCTCTTCTCGGAGGGGGATGGGGGGAGGTCTCCTTTAATTATCGGCGTGCTAGGTTGTATGGCAGAGCGCGTGCAGCAGGATTTGCTGGAGAATCATGGGGCAGACCTGGTGGCTGGTCCTGATGCTTATTTGACCCTGCCTGACCTGGTGGCTCAGGCAGAACTGGGCCATAAAGCCATCAATATTGAACTGTCGACAACAGAGACCTATCGTGATGTGGTACCACAGCGAATAGGTCTAGGACATAGGATTGGCGGTTTCGTGAGTATTATGCGTGGCTGTAATAACTTCTGCCACTATTGTATAGTCCCCTATACTCGTGGACGGGAACGTAGTCGTGATGTGGAGAGCATTCTCAGAGAAGTACGTGATCTGCGAGATCGTGGTTTCAAAGAGGTGACGTTGTTGGGGCAGAACGTAAATTCTTATAGGAGTACAGGAGTGCAGGAGTGTGGGAGTGCAGACATTAGTTTTGCTGAACTCTTGCGACTGGTGGCCTTGGAAGCACCTGAGATGCGTATTCGCTTTACCACCTCGCATCCCAAGGATATGAGTGACGAGACGTTGAAGGTCATTGCTGAGATGCCTAATGTGTGCAAACATATCCATCTGCCCGTACAGAGCGGCTCAGACCGTATCTTGAAGCTGATGAACCGTAAGTATACGCGGGAATGGTATTTAGATCGTGTGGCTGCTATTCGGAGAATTATACCGGATTGTGCTCTGTCTACCGATATCTTTGTGGGCTATCATGATGAGACCGAGGAAGATCATCAGCTTTCTTTGAGCTTGATGCGTGAGGTGGGCTACGATTCTGCCTTTATGTTCAAATATTCTGAGCGTCCTGGAACTTATGCCTCTAAGCATTTGCCCGACAACGTGCCAGAAGAGGAGAAAATCCGCCGTCTGAATGAGCTCATTGCTCTGCAGACGGAGATATCTGCATTGCAGAACAAAAAGGATGAAGGTAAGGATTTTGATGTGCTGGTAGAAGGATTCTCAAAGCGTAGTAGGGAACAGCTAAGCGGACGTACAGAACAAAATAAAATGGTGGTATTCGACAAGGGAACCCACCATATAGGTGAAACGGTGCGTGTGCGTATCACGGGAAGCACCAGTGCAACTCTTTTTGGCCAGGAAGTATAGTTTTTTACTGCCTTTCAGGGTGTCTGGCCTTGTATTCCTTTATTCGTTCAGCATATGCCCGGTCTTTCTTTCTGGAGAGGTCGGGCGTAAATTCTATGTACTCTGGGATATCATGGCCATAGTCTTCAATACATGCCTCGGTGCCAGTCTTGACGATGCGTAGCGAGTCATAGAGCGTGTGATGGTAAACTTCATAAGTGGCCATTGTCAGCGTGTCGGCTTTGATGCTGACGGTCTGATAATAACGGCTTGAAATGCCAAACTTGTCGAAACGCTCGTCAAATTGGATGAAATAGTTCTTTGGTGAACAATGGCTTACGGTGTAGACGGGCGTGATGGCCTTACCGTCATCATGATGTTTGGTCATACGGCCATAGGCGTGTTCATGTCCTTGAAGAACGAGGTCTACACCATAGTTTTCAATCAAATCTTTAAAGACCCAACGCTGGATGAGATTGTTATATCCCTTGAGTGAGTAGAGTGGGTGGTGTAGCACAACGATCTTCCAACGGGCAGTACTCTTGCTTAGCTGTTCCTCCAGCCAATGACTTTGGGTCAGCAAGTAGGGAAGTTCACGGTTACTGTCGAGAAGGAAGAACTGTGCAGGACCGTAGCGTAACGTATAAACTTGATTATCACCGACTTTTGAGTCAAGGAAGTACGAGAATATCAACGAGAAACGACGCTCTAGTGATACGGGAAGTCCTTTCAGATAGTCGTGGTTGCCAGTCACATTAAGCAAGGGCATGGCTTGACAGATGCTGTCGATATCGCGGAAGGTCTCGGCCCAGTGGGCATCAATCGGACGCTCGGTGAGGTCGCCACCGCATACCAAAAACTCGCTCTGTGGATGCCGGAATAATGCCTCACGTAAAAAGCGGTTGGCTTCACCGCCAATACTGTCCTGAACGTCGCCAACGTAGAGGAAAGATATACTGTCGCGTCCATAGGCATAGGTTTGGAAATGATACCATGATGAGGCCTTTTCGTTGGTTACCACACGGTAGGCATAGCTAGCATTGGGTTGCAATTGGCGCAGGCGTGCAATGTAGTATGCAGCCTGTCCACTGCGTGAACGGAACACTTCTCCTTCTGCTTTGATGATGGTAGTATCGCCATCAGGCAGCATGGCCAGTTCCAAGTGTGATGGGTATAGGATACTATCAGCCTGCCAACTGATATTACGCGATGATTCTGTACTGTCACCAAAGGTGAGTAGTACACGGTGAGGCTCTGGCTGAGAGACATAAGTGCTTTCCTCCGGATTGTGAAACCATACACTCCAACGGCTTGATACCCAGAAAATGAGTATGCCGAGAATCATAATAATGGTGGCGAAAAGTGCCTTTTTGCGCATATTTTTCTTCATAGGGTGCAAAATTAGCACTTTTTATTGAAATAAAACCATTTCTGCGCTGTTTTTTCATAGTTTTTGTGTACCTTTGTCCCCTTAAAAGAAATATAAACGGAATGAAATCTAAGATATGGAATCACCCGGTAGTGGCACTAGCATGTAATCTGTTGGTTGTCTACCTGCTTTTTACGCTCTGCCGACTGGTTTTTCTGATTGCTAACTGGGGCCTGTATGCCGATACGATGACATGGGGACATGCCATTAGTCTCTTTGGCGCAGGACTGATTTTTGACACTACAGCTATTCTCTATCTTAATGCGTTGGTGATTGTGATGATGCTGTTTCCTCTCCATTGGAAAGAGCGGGCAGGCTATTATCAAGTAGTGAGGTGGATATACGTGGTGTTTAACTCTGTGGCACTTTGGGCTAATCTGTGTGACTGTGTATATTTCCCCTATACAGGAAAACGTACCACAACCTCAGTGTTTTATGAGTTTTCCAATGAGGGTGTAGGTGGCATGGCGAAGATCATGGGTGAGCAGTTCGTGGCTAACTGGTATCTGGTGCTGCTGGCTTTTGCACTTTCGTGGGTGCTGTGGAAATTGTTTGTTCCCGGCGTGCAAGGAAAAGAGAAGAGGAAAAAGATGGCCGCTGCTGCTCTTGTGCGTTATTATATCTTGCAGACAATAGTGCTGTTAGTCGTTATTCCATTAGGCGTGGCCGGCATCCGAGGCGGTTTCACCGCGGCTGTGCGTCCTATTACCATCAGCAATGCCAATCAGTTTGTTGACCGTCCCGCAGAAACGGGTATTGTGCTTAATACGCCTTTCAGTATCATGCGTACACTGGGTACGGAACCTCTTGTAACTCCCCATTATTTGAGTGAAGCTGAGGCTGCGAGTCTATATTCACCGATTCACGAGCCAACAGATTCGGTGCTTTTTACACCGAAGAATGTTGTGGTTATTATCCTGGAGAGTTTTAGCAAACAGCACTTTGGCTATTATAACCAGACACTACGCAAGGAGGGATATAGTGGATTCACACCTTTCCTCGATTCACTAATCGCTCATCATGCTATGACGTGGCAGTATTCGTATGCCAATGGGCGAAAGAGTATAGAGGGGATGCCTTCAACGTTATCCTCACTGCCAAATTATGTAGAGCCACTCTTTTTGACGCCGGCGTCTTTGAATCGTATGTCAGGATTGGCAGGCGAGTTGGGGGCGAAAAAGGGTTATACAACGGCGTTTTTCCATGGGGCACAGAATAATTCAATGGGATTCCAGGCTTTCGCACGTGCTACAGGGTTTAAGAATTATCTGGGTAGAACGGAGTATAATGAGGATCCAAACTTCAATGGGGATGATGATTTCGACGGAACTTGGGCCATTTGGGACGAGGAGTTTCTGCAGTTCTATGCCCAACAGATGAGTCGGATGAAAGAGCCGTTTATGACAGCTGTCTTTACAGCTTCATCTCACTCACCCTTTGATTTGCCAGAACGCTATAAGGATGTCTTTCCAAAGGGAGAGAAACCAATGCAGGAGGCTATTGCATATACTGATTATGCTCTGAGGCGATTCTTTGAAACTGCTAGTCGTGAACCGTGGTATAAGAATACCCTCTTTGTGCTGACTGCAGATCACTGCAGTACCCATATTGACCCCTATTACATGACATCGCTGGGCTATTTTAATGTGCCAATCATCTTCTTTGCTCCTGGTGACAGTACTTTGCGTGGCTATGACACTCAGAGAGTCGTGGAACAGGTGGATATCATGCCCACGGTACTCTCCTATCTGCATTACGATAAACCTTACCTGGCTTTCGGTAAGGATATGCTACATACACCGTCGGAAGAGACTCATGCTTTGCATTGGGTACCGGAATGTAGTGGTTATGAATTCGTGAAAGGTCAGTATGCATTGGAGTTTGACGGCCAACAAGTGACGGCAGCCTACCGTTACCGTACCGACTCTGTGTTTGCAAAAAATGTACTTCATGTAATGCCTATTGACACGCTTGAGATGATGACACGTCAGATGAAGTCTGTCATCCAGCAATATATGCAACGAATGAATGATAACAAATTGGTTATTGATGATAAAAATTGAAAAGTAGATAATGAAAGAGTTTTTGAAAGTACTGAAGCGTTTTGTACCTCCTTACAAAAAATACCTGATATTGTCGATTATATTTAATATATCATCGGCAGTACTTAATATCTTCTCGTTTGCAGCATTGATTCCTATCCTGCAAATTCTTTTCCAGACAGGTGATGCAGAGGCTGCTACCAATGTTATGGCTTGGGATTGGAGTAACGTGCAGGAGGTATTGATGAATAACCTGAATTATTTTGTCAACGGTTTGATTGCCGATTACGGACCAACCACGACGCTCTTGCTGATAGGCCTGTTTCTGGCTGCAACAACCTTACTGAAGACGGGATTCTATTTCCTTACTTCGGCCTGTATCGTACCAATCCGTACTGGAGTGGTACGTGATATTCGTAACCAGTTGTATCAGAAGATTACATCCCTGCCTTTGGGCTTTTTCTCGGAAGAGCGCAAGGGGGACATCATAGCGCGTATGAGTGGTGATGTACAGGAGGTAGAGTCGAGTATTATGTCATCACTTGACATGCTTTTCAAAAACCCAGTCCTGATTATCGCATATTTCTCCACGATGCTATTTGTATCTTGGCATCTGACATTGTTCACCCTGATTATCGTGCCGTTCATGGGATATATCATGGGACGTATAGGTCGTAAGTTAAAGCAGGCATCGGCAAAAGCTCAAGGTCTGTGGAGCGACACGATGAGTCAGGTGGAGGAGACGCTTGGCGGACTGCGTATTATCAAGGCTTTCTGTGCTGAGGAGAAGATGAACCGTCGCTTTGACCAAATCAATTCTTCATACCGCACCCACCTGATGAGGGTGAATATCCGTCAGGCGTCTGCTCATCCTATGAGCGAGTTTCTTGGTACGGTGATGATAGTGATTGTTCTATGGTTTGGTGGTATGTTGGTACTCAATAATAACACGATTACTGGTCCTACGTTTATCTATTACATGGTGATTCTCTATTCTATCATCAATCCTCTAAAGGAATTCTCAAAAGCCAGCTATAATATTCCAAAGGGATTGGCGTCAATGGAGCGAATAGACAAAATCCTCTTAGCGGAGAACACTATCAAGGAAACAAAGAATCCTAAGCACATCGCCTCGTTTGAACATCAGATAGAGTTCCGTCATGTATCGTTTCGCTATGGAGAGCAGTGGGTACTAAAAGATATCAACCTCGTGATTCCTAAGGGAAAGACTGTTGCATTAGTAGGACAGAGTGGTGGCGGAAAGTCCACGCTTGTAGATCTGATTCCTCGTTACTATGATGTGCAGGAGGGTGAAGTACTTATTGATGGTATTAATGTGAAAGACTTGGGCATCCACGACCTTCGTCAGCTGATTGGTAATGTAAATCAAGAGGCCATCCTGTTTAATGACACCTTCCGAAACAATATCTCGTTCGGCGTTGATAATGCTACTGATAAACAGATTGAGGAGGCGGCAAAGATTGCCAATGCTTATGAGTTTATCAAACAGAGTGAACA
>CAZIKA010000094.1:0-7046 GCA_964539705.1 uncultured Prevotella sp.
GGACCCCCACCATGTCAAGGTGATACTCTAACCAACTGAGCTATGCCGACTTTTTCTTTGCGGATGCAAAGGTACGCATTATAAATGAGAAATTTGTTTACTTCTCATGTATTTAACATTTGTTTGAGAAAAATATGTCCGTTGATATGTGACAATTCGGGAAATAATCGTATATTTGCCAACGACAAAAGACCTTTAACTATGCAGAAGTACGCAGACTATATCAAGAAAATTGAGATTGATGCCCTTTGGAGTGGTAAAAAACACGTTATATGGGAACTTGATCCGCAGGTGAATATATTGAGCGGTATCAATGGTGTGGGCAAGAGCACTATATTAAATAAGGTGGTGAAAGGATTGTCTGCAGGCGGTGAGTTTCCCAGTCATATGCTGAAGGGCGTTCGTTTGGAGGTGGTGCCCGAGGACTGTAAATGGATTCGTTATGATATGATTCGTTCGCTGGACTCCAACCTATCGCAAGCATTTACCGAGAGCGATGGGTTTGTACGTCAGGCGCTTACTGCATTAGCTGGTGTAGGAGGTGGTTCTTTGCTCGACATCCAGTTGTATAATCTCCAGCGTAAATATCTGGATTATCAGGTAAATATAGGTAACCGTATTATAGAGCAGTTACAACGGGGACATGCAGATGCTGCTCAGCAGCTGTCGCAGAAGAAGACACGTTTCCAAGATATGGTAGACGAACTCTTTGCAGAGACGGGTAAACGTATCGTGCGTACAGAAAACGAGATTCGTTTTACACAGATTGGTGAGGTGTTAGTGCCATATCAATTATCCAGTGGAGAGAAACAGCTGTTGGCGATTTTACTTACAGTGTTAGTGCAGGACGATCAGCCTTATGTGCTTTTTATGGATGAGCCAGAGGTAAGTCTGCATATAGAATGGCAGAAACGGCTGATTGACTTGATACTTGAACTGAATCCCCATGTTCAGATAATCCTAACAACCCATAGTCCTGCAGTTGTGATGAACGGATGGATGGACAAGGTGACTGAAGTGAGTGAGATAACAGTTTAATGCTTCATTCATAATTATGTCAAGCAGCCTGAGGGATAATCTCAATAGTCGTTACTTCGAGGCGGCGAATGCCTTGAGGGGTAAGACGGCTCGACGTAGGATTGTTGCTTATGTCGAGAGTTATGACGATATCTATTTTTGGCGTACGGTGTTGAATCGCTTTGAAAATGAGAATCGTTATTTCGAGGTGATGCTGCCTTCAAAGATGAACTTGACGCGTGGTAAGAAGTCTGTACTGATGAACTTCGTGGGAGATCATGTGGGACCGGATATGATTGCTTGTGTAGATGCGGATTTCGACTACTTGTTGCAGGGAGCCACAGAGCAGTCACGACGTGTTATCAATAGTCCTTATGTGTTCCATACCTATGTCTATGCTATCGAGAACTACCAATGTTATGCACCGTCGCTGCATGATGTTTGTGTGGCAGTGACGCTGAATGACCATCGTATCTTTGACTTTATGGAATACTTCCGCCAGTTCAGTGAGGCTTGTTTCCCACTCTTTGTCTGGTCAGTATGGGCTTATCGCACAGGGCATCATGGTCGCTTCTCCTTGACAGATTTTAACCGCGTTACAGATCCGGGAGGTTTCACGGTTCAGAAACCAGAAGTGTCTATTGCTAATATCCGTCGTAAGGTAGGAACAAAGATCCGAGAACTGCAGCGCCAGTTCCCCAATAATAAAGAGGCGTATCTGGAGGTGAAGAATGATATTCTGACATTAGGTGTCACTCCTCAGACTACCTATCTTTATGTGCAGGGACATCATCTCTTTGACACCGTTGTTTCACCAATTCTTACAAAGGTATGTAACCAGTTACGTCAGGAACGTCAGAATGAGATATACTATTCTCAGGCTCATCGTACTCAGAAACGTAATGAGATGTCGTGCTACGAGAACTCACGTCAGGATATAAAGACCATGCTCAAGAAGAATACGGGCTATCAACAATGTGACCTTTTCCTTCAGTTGCAGGAAGATGTAAAGGATTATCTGGAAGGTAGCCTGTCTTAGTTCTCTTTCCAGAAAGCGCGGGTGAAGAGTACCAGTACGGCAACAATTTCAAGACGACCGACTAGCATCAGGAACGAGCAGAGCCACTTGATGCCTACAGAGAGGTCTGCCCATGACATTTGGACACCCATATTGGTGTCAAGGCCAGCCCCAACATTACTGATGAGGCTCAGGGCTATAGTAGCGGCATTGGTAATGTCAATGCCGGAGACAATCATAATGGTGAATACCAGCAGGAGGGAAAGGACATAGAGAGTAAACAGAGCCAGTAGCGTGACGAGACGGTTCTGGGGGATGCTTTGACCTGACAGTTTCACGGGTAATACGGCATTGGGATGAATGATATGGCGTAATTCATTGCGTAATACTTTCAGCAGCATCAGCACACGAATGCTCTTGAAACCACCAGTGGTACTACCCGAGCAGGCTCCCATGAACATCAGGAACATTAGTATGATCCATGTGATATGTGGCCAAGCACCAGCATCGGTATTGCTTAATCCTGTAGTGGTGATAAACGATACCACTTGGAACAACGCTGAACGGAAAGCCTCCTCAATGTCGTAGTCTAGACGGGTAAGCAGGAGGTACATAATCCATGCGGTAGCGATGAGGATTGTAACGATATACGTCTTGAACTCGGAATTACGGAACAGACTCCCCATTTTCCACTTGAACAGGCTCATATATAATAAGGTGAAGTTGATGCCTGCCAGGAACTGGAATAAGATGGCCAGATATTCGATAATTGGTGATGCAAGGAAAATGGTACCGTTATGTGTAGAAAATCCGCCTGTTGCTGTGGTGGACATAGAGTAGTTGGTGGCATCGAACCAGTTCATACCAGCCAACCAGAACGATAGGGCACAAGCAACAGTCAGCAGCACGTAGATGCTCCAAATCCATTTCGCTGTAGTAGACAGACGTGGATGCATTTTAGAACGCATGGGGCCAGTTGCTTCAGCAGCAAATACTTTTACACTTCCGCCTACTAACTGTGGTAGCAGGGCGACGGTGAAGAATACGATTCCTAAGCCACCTATCCATTGCATCAGTGAGCGCCAGAAGAGTAGAGCGTGAGGCAATGACTCTACGTCATCAATCACCGTCGCACCAGTTGTCGTAAAGCCTGACATCGTCTCGAAATAGGCATCGGTGACGTTGGTCATAGAACCATGAATAAGGAAAGGGAACATTCCGAAGAAGGAGAACACTATCCATGTGAGTGTTACTACCACATAAGCATCACGACGATTCAGTGAGTTCTCTGCCTCATGGCCGAAGAATAGGAAAACGAATCCACCTCCAAACGTCAGTATCGTAGATGCCATGAACGCCAGCTCGTCGTCTTCATGAAATGAGAAGGCCATAGCCAGACAACAGGCCATAAAGAACGCTTCAATAAAAAGGAGCGAACCGAGGATCTTGGATATGATGCGGAAGTTGATCATTTGGCTACTGGCTAATGGCTAAAGGCCAAAAGCAAAAGATTTCTTGAAGTATTTCTCTGCTTTGTCGAGTTGGTGCTTATGACAGAACACCATCACGGAGTCGCCTGGTACAATCTGCGTGTTACCATTGACGAGGATTCCCTTTCCATCGCGTACCAGTCCACCGATGGTGATACCAAATGGCAACCCAAGGTCTTTTACTGGTTTCTTGGTGACCTTTGAGCCTTCGACAGCTACAAACTCAGCCACATCGGCCTCGACCATCATCAGCGAACGCATATTCCTGACGTCAGCCTTCATCATCATTTGGAAGATATGGCTGGCGGCTACTGTCTTTTTGTTGATAATGGTGCCAATGTCCAATCCTTCTGCCATGCTGACGTAATCGAGATTCTCTACCATAGCCACCGTCTTGCGTACACCCAATTTCTTGGCAGTGAGACAGGCTAGTATATTTGTTTCTGCATTGCCTGTCAAAGCTACGAAGGCTTGCGTGTGCTTGATGCCCTCTTCATTGAGCAGACCCAGATCTCGTCCGTCACCATGAATCACCATCGCGTCGTTGGTGGCAAGTAGCTGGTTCAGTCGCTCGCAACGTGCAGCATCGATTTCGATGATCTTAGTGTTCATGTAATCAGGCATCGTCAATGCCGCTCTTACTGCAGTCTTGCCACCACCCATGATGATGACGTTATGTACATCCTCATAGTGTTCTTTTCCTACAATTTTGCGAATGTAGGGGATATATTCGCTGGTAGTCATGAAGTAGGCCAAGTCGTGGAGTTGTAGCTCGTCCATACCGCCAGGGATAATGGTGTCACCATCGCGCTTGATAGCAACGATATGATAAGGGTCGTCAGGTCCGCAGAGGTCTTTCAAGGGCTGGTTCAGGATCTCGCATCCCTCACGTAGTTTGATGCCCAATAGTACCAAAGCGCCATCATGAACATCCCAGCGTTGACGCACCCATGACAGTTTCAGACCGTTGATGATATCGGTAGCAGCCAGTACTTCAGGATAGACTAGAGAGTCAATGCCGAGGTCATGGAAGAAAGGTAGGTTCTGTGGCGACAGATATTCGTAGTTGTCAATGCGGGCAACGGTCTTCTTTGCTCCTAAAGCATGAGCTAGTGTACATGCGGTGATGTTACGGCTCTCATAGCGAGTGACACCTACAAAGAGGTCTGCCGAGCCAACACCAGCATCCTTTAGGGCTTTAATACTTGTTGGTGAGGCATTGACAGCCATGATGTCGTAGTTGGAGTCCATACCTCCAAGACGCTCATCATCATCATCGATGAGCACGCAGTCATGATGCTCTGTGGACAACAGTTTCGACAGATGGGTTCCTACGGCACCAGCGCCAGCAATAACTACTTTCATAACAATACTTTTTTGATGCTCTCATTATCGAGTCCCACAATTTCGCGCAGCTGACTGATAGTGCCGTGCTCTACGAAGTTGTCGGGCAGTCCCAGACGAGTGATCTTTACATTGTAATCGTGGTCGCTCATCCATTCTGTTACGGCAGATCCCAGTCCACCGTTGCGTACGCCGTCCTCGACGGTGACGATACGTTTGAACTTCTTGCCTACCTCATGGAGGATATCCTCGTCAAGTGGTTTCAGGAAACGCATGTCGTAGTGAGCGATGCTAGTGGTACTGGTTTCACTTGTTATATTAGCGATTACATCCTCGACGTCATTACCTATTGGCCCGATGGTGAGCACTGCCACATCATTACCATCGCGTAACTTGCGACCTGTGCCCACTTTTACCTCTTCGAACGGACAGCGCCAGTCAACCAATACGCCGTTGCCACGCGGATAACGGATGACGAAGGGCCCCTTGCCATCGAGTTGAGCCGTGTACATCAGGTTGCGGAGCTCGTGCTCGTTCATGGGCGAGGCTATCGTTAGGTTAGGGATAGGACGTAGGGCTGCCATATCAAAAGCACCATGATGTGTCGGTCCATCTTCACCTACCAGTCCAGCGCGGTCGAAACAGAGCACCACTGGCAGTTTCAGGATGGCTACGTCGTGGATGATGTTGTCGTAAGCTCGTTGTGCAAAAGCACTATAGATATTACAGAAAGGAAGGAGCCCATCCTTCGCCATTCCAGCAGAGAATGTGACGGCATGTCCCTCTGCAATACCAACATCGAACATCCTGTCGGGCATCACCTTCATGGGGATATTCAGAGAACAACCTGTAGGCATAGCGGGCGTCACTCCCACAATCTTCGGATTAGCCTGCGCCAGTTCTAGAAGCGTCTCACCGAATACCACTTGGTACTTGGGTGGCATCCCCTCTGTATCGTTTTGAATCAGTTCACCAGTATCTGGGTCAAACTTTCCTGGTGCGTGCCATACGGGCTTGTAATTCTCGGCAGGGGCATAGCCGTGACCTTTCTTGGTGTGCAGGTGCAGCAATTTAGGACCTTTCATGTCCTTTAATTGCCTGAGGATGCGCACCAGCTCCTGTACGTTATGACCATCGAAGGGACCGAAATAGCGAATGTTCATGCCCTCGAAGATATTCTGCTGTTCAGCAATAGCACTCTTAAAGGCATTAGTCAGACGGATTATACCTTTTTTACGTCCTTCTGTCAGCAGTCCCTGCTCCATTAGCCATTTGGAGGCTTTATAACGTAGTGAGTTATAGGTCTTGTTAGTGCTCAGATTCAGCAGGTATTCTTTCATTCCGCCCACGGAACGATCAATGGACATATCGTTATCATTGAGCACAATCAGCAGGTCGTTGGGCGAACTGGATACGTTGTTCAGTCCCTCGAAAGCCAGTCCGCCGCTCATGGCACCATCTCCAATGACTGCTACAACATTATATTTCCCTTGAGACGCCACGGCCATACCGAGTGCTGCTGAGATACTGTTGGATGCGTGACCGCATATAAACGAGTCATATTCGCTCTCCTCAGGTGTAGGGAAAGGGCGTATGCCGTGTAGTTTCCTGTTCGTAGAAAAACTATCGCGACGTCCCGTCAGTATCTTATGTCCATAGGCCTGGTGACCTACATCCCAAACAATACGGTCTTGTGGTGTATTGAAGACATAATGAAGGGCTACGGTCAGTTCCACCACGCCAAGACTGGAGGCCAGATGGCCTGGGTTGACAGACAGCTCCTGTATGATATCTTCTCGCAGTTCCCCGCACAGCTTTGGCAGTAATTCTGGTTTGATAAGACGTAGCAGACTGGGGTTGTCGATGGTTTTCAGTATTTTAAGTTCCTTTTGCTTCACGATTTAAGAATATACATTTGGGGACAAAGGTACAAAGAATCGTTCATATTTCAAAAAGAAAAGCCGTTTATTTTGTCTTTCTATGAAAGTTTGCCTTATTCGTTTTGTCGTTTCATCTTTATTTTGTATATTTGCCGACGAATCTGTAACCTTGAACTAAGAAAACATGAGATATGTAGTCCTCGAGGACAAAAGCGTAAGGCGTCTGTCGTTTTACCTGGCTATGGAGGAGTATATCGCCCGCCACCTGGAGGCTGACGACTATTTCTTTATGTGGCA
>CAZIKA010000094.1:7146-9893 GCA_964539705.1 uncultured Prevotella sp.
ACACCAGGTCCGGAGAAACTGGAGGCGAAAGGCATTAAAAGTGTGCGTCAGCGCATCACGTTGCTGAAGGACTATACGTCGCTGCCCCTCGATGAGTTCAAGATATTCGTTAGAACGACGCTCTGCGATGGAGAACGCGTGCTGACTGCTGAAGAGGTGAAAGGCATCGAAGCACTGGAACAGACGTATTTAGACAAGGACTTTGTTAAACTAATAAAATCATAAACTATCAATTTACTATGGGAATTCAAACAGAACCGGTCAGGAAAGATAAACGTACCTGTCTTTATGATAAGCATGTGGCACTGGGTGCTACGATGGTATCGTTTGGTGGTTTCGACATGCCCCTGCTTTATCAGTATGCAGGTATCGCGCCAGAGCATATGGCTGTTCGCGAACATGCAGGACTCTTTGATGTAAGCCATATGGGCGAGGTCACCGTGAAAGGACCAGACGCAGAGCGTTACGTGAACCATATCTTTACCAATGACGTCACAGGTATGCCAGTCGGAAAGATTCTCTACGGCATGATGTGCTATGAAAACGGTGGGACGGTAGACGACCTCTTGGTTTACAAAATGGGCGAGAACGACTTCTTCCTCGTTATCAACGCAGCCAATATCGATAAGGACTGGGCGTGGATGCAGCAGAACGCCAAAGGTTATGATATAGACTTGCAGAACCGTAGCGACTTTTACGGACAGATAGCTCTCCAAGGACCAGAATCCGAGCATATCATGGAGACGGTGTTGGAATTGCCTTGTAGCGAGTTGGCTTTCTATACGGTGAAAGTTATTGGTGGCGTCATTGTATCGAGAACTGGTTATACAGGTGAAGATGGCTTTGAGGTGTATGCTTCGCACGAGTATATCCAGAAATGTTGGGACAAACTCATTGATGCTGGCGTCCAGGCTTGCGGATTGGGTTGTCGCGATACCCTGCGCTTTGAGGTGGGATTGCCACTCTATGGCGATGAACTCTCTGAAGAGATTACCCCCATCATGGCAGGGCTGGGTATGTTCGTGAAACTCGACAAAGAGGAATTCATCGGTAAAGAGGCGCTGGCTAAGCAGAAGGCAGAAGGTCCAGCTAAGAAGCTGGTAGGCATCGAGCTCTTTGACAAGGCTATTCCCCGTCATGGCTATACCGTATTAAATATGGCGGGTGAACCTATTGGTGAGGTGACTACGGGTTATCATGGTATCTCTGTGGACAAGAGCGTCTGCATGGCTCTCGTTGATGCTGCGTATGCTCAGTTGGATACTGAGGTTCAAATCCAAATCCGCAAGAAGGTGTTCCCTGGTAAGGTCGTGAAAAAGCAATTCTTTCAGAAGAGCTATAAAAGGTAAAAAAGTAAAAAGGTAAAAAACGTAAAATCTAAAAACTATAAAAACAATGGCAAAAGTAATTGAAGGACTCTACTATAGTGAGTCACACGAGTATGTAAAGGTAGAAGGTAAGATTGGCTACATCGGTATCAGCGACTATGCTCAGCACGCGTTGGGCAATGTGGTGTATGTAGATATGCCTGACGTGGACGATGAGATAGAGGCTGGTTCTGAGTTTGGCGCCGTGGAGAGCGTCAAGGCTGCCAGTGATCTTATAGCCCCCGTATCAGGTGTAGTGGTTGAGGTCAACGAGGCTTTGGACGACCAGCCCGAACTCATCAACCAAGATCCTTATGAAAACTGGATTATCAAGGTGGAACTCTCTGACGAGACGGAAATTGACAATCTGATGGATGCAAAGGCATACGCTGAATTTTGCGAGAAATAGCATTAATGTTTAATCTTTAATGTTTAATCTTTAATCTTTAATGTTTAATGTATAAGTTTTTTCCTCATACCGATGCTGATCTGCATGATATGTTTTTGCAGATTGGCATCGATAAGTTAGATGACCTTTATGCTCAGATTCCAGAGAGCATCCGCTTCCGAGGCGATTATAAACTGCCTTCTGAGATGAGCGAGATAGAGGTGCGCCAACTTTTTGAGAAACTCGGCTCTCAGAACAAGCAACTGACTTGCTTTGCTGGCTATGGTGTTTATGACCACTATACGCCCTCTGTCATTCCCCAACTGCTACAGCGTTCGGAGTTTTTGACCTCATATACACCCTATCAGGCGGAGATATCACAAGGCACGCTCCATTATATATTTGAGTATCAGAGTATGATGACTGAGCTCACTGGTATGGACGTCTCGAATGCCTCGATGTATGATGGATCAACGGCAACGGCTGAGGCGATGATGATGTCTGTGGCTGCTGGTAAGAAACAAAACAAGGTGCTGGTGTCTGACACCATGAATGGTGATATCAGGAAGGTACTTGACACTTATGCCCTGCATCATGGTATCGAGTTGGTAACAATTCCTATGAAGGATGGTGTTACTGACTTCTCAACTCTCAACTCTCAACTTTCTTCTCTTGAAGGTGTGGCAGGCGTGATAGTGCAACAGCCCAACGTATATGGAATCGTTGAGGACTTTACTGGCTTTGCTGATGTATGTCATGATAACAAAGCACTTTTGATAATCAATAGTGTTGCTGCTGACCTTGCTGTATTGAAGACTCCAGGTGAATGGGGTGCAGATATTGCAGTAGGCGACGGGCAGTCGTTAGGTATTCCCATGCAGTTTGGAGGTCCGTATGTGGGATATATGTGTTGCACGGAGAAACTAATTAGAAAAATGCCTGGACGTATTGTTGGTATGACAAAGGACAATCGCGACCAACGTGCCTTTGTG
>CAZIKA010000095.1:0-9876 GCA_964539705.1 uncultured Prevotella sp.
TTATAATGTACGAAGATGCCTGGGATGTCGATGCCGTAAGGGCAGGGCATACAGTACTGACAGTTGTTGCAGGGAATGGTGCCCATCTCCATCATCTGCTGAGCTATCTCCGTATCAAGGAATCGCTGTTCCTCCTCAGTGAGAGGCACCAGCGGACAATAGGAAATCAGATTGTCCTTCAGATGCTCCATGAATGTCATGCCGCTCAGTACGGTGAGTACGCCCTTTGGGGTGCCCGCATAGCGGAAGGCCCACGAGGCAATAGACTTCTGTGGGTCGCGCTGCTTCAACTCGTTGATGGCGTATTGTGGCAAATCCTTTACGAGGCGACCACCCAACAATGGCTCCATGATAACAGCGGGAATGCCTCGTTTTTCCAACTCTGTGTAGAGGTGCGATGCATCCACGTTGAAACTATTGATCTCGTTGGCATAGTTCCAATCCAGATAGTTCAGCTCTATCTGTACGAAGTCCCAATGATATTGGTCTGTCATCGCCAGCACCTCATCAAAGACCTCTTCCTGTCCGTGAAATGAAAAACCTAGGTTACGGATGCGACCAGCCTCGCGCTCCTGCATGAGGAAGTCCAGCATTCCGTTGTCCACATAGCGTTTGCGGAACTCCTCCATACTGCCACCGATGGCGTGCAGTAGGTAGTAGTCGATATAATCCACCTGCAACTCCTTGAACGAGTCTTGATACATCTTCATAGAAGCCTCGCGCGAACTGTCACCAAAGTTAGATAACTTGGTGGCCACGAGGTATTCCTCGCGCTTATGGCGACTCAGGGCGATGCCTGTGCAGCGTTCCGAGAGACCACGACAATACACAGGCGATGTGTCGAAATAGTTCACGCCATGCTCTATGGCATAGTCCACCTGTTGGTTAATCATCTCTTGGTCGAACTCCTCAGAATCGGGAATCTGTGGCAGACGCATCATGCCGTAGCCCAAAATCGACACTTTTTCTCCGTTCTTAGGGTTCTCGCGATAGGTCATCTGTCCCACGGGAGGTTCGCCAATAGCGTCACCCTCGTTGGCTTTCTTGCCAGCGCAGGCGACCAAAGCAGCTGCTGAGCCCAGACCCATATATTTTAGGAAATCTCTTCTATCCATAATTCTCAATTCTCAAATCATCTTATGTACTTCGTGACCCTCTACGTGGATGGCTGATAGTGGGCGAACGGGGCACAGATGCTCGCAGGCACCACAACCGATACAAGCGTTCTCGTTGACAGCGGGTACAGAGGGTGACAGGTCATCGTCAGGATCTGATGGCACCATTTCAATGGCTCCTGCCGGACAATGGCGGGCGCAGTTTCCGCATTCCGACTCGCCCTTGGCTGAGATACAGAAATCGACAGCTACCACAGCATGACCAATCTGGATGCTTGACTTCTCTTCCTTGTCAATCAGTTTGATGGCACCAGCAGGACAAACCTCAGAGCAACGGGTGCATTCAGGGCGACAATAACCCTTCTCGAACGACATCACGGGTTGCATCAATGATGTTAAATCGCCACTTGGCCTCAGTACGTCGTTAGGACATTCTGATACACAGAGTTGACAGCCAGTGCAATGTTGCCTTATGTTCTTCAGTGAACGAGCACCTGGTGGTACCACGGGCGTATTCCTTTCTGGCGCTTTCTTCTCGATGATATCAGCCAGTCCACCGTCTACGTGTTTGGCCTCCTGAGCCAATGCTGCAGTAGAAACTAGGGCGGTGGCTACGAGGAACGAGCGCTTGCTGGGGTCAACACTATCCTCTTGCCCCTTGCTCCTTGCTCCTTGCCTCTTGTATTTCAGTGCCCCGAACTTACAACTCTCTATACAGTCGCCACACACCACGCAGCGCGAATAGTCCACCTTGTGGTTCTTGAAATCAATGCAGGCCGCCTTACAGTTCTTGGTACACAGCGAGCAGTTCTTACATTTATCCTCGTCGAAGGTGATTTTCAGGAACGAGAAGCGAGCCAGGAACGACAATGCCGTGCCCACAGGACAAATCGTATTGCAGTAAGTGCGTCCGTTTCTCCAAGCCATCACCGCCAACACAATCAGCGTCACAAGGGCAATGATGAATACAGGGAACGACTTCATCCATACGTCCACGCTATAGAACGCATAGCTCTCATAGTGCTCTGCGATGGCTGCCAGCACATTGTTGCCTGCCATATAGACGGGCTGCAACAGCATCGTGCAGATACGACCGAAGGCAGAGTAGGGGGCCAGCAACTGGAATACAGAACCTATGCCAGCAATGAGGGCTACCACGAATATGGCGAGCACACCATAACGTAACCACGATAGGGCCTTTGAATAGGTGTAGCGATTCTTCTTCGCCTTCTTACCCAACCATCCGAAAATGTCTTGCAGCACGCCCAATGGACAGATAATAGAGCAATAGATGCGTCCGCATACCAACGTGAGCACTACGAGGAAGGCGATGACGAGGAAGTTGAGTGCCAGCACAGCCTCCAATGCCTGCAACTTTGCCAGCTTTCCCAGCCAGAGGTGCAGCGTCCCCGTGAAGTCTAAAAACAGTAGCGTTAGTCCTATGAATATCACGCCACCTAGTGCAATTCTGATTTTCCTTAGCATAGAAAAAGTATTTGTGTGTGCAAAAGTACTAAATTTTGGTCGCAATAACGAATAAATTCGTTCCTTTTTTTCGAACTGCCTGTTCCTGACCCTCGAACTGCCAGTTCCTGCCCTTCGAGCTGCCTGTTCCTGCCCTTCGAACTGCCTGCTTCGTTTCGCCCTTTTTCCTGATTGTTTTGGTGGTGTCAGATTTTTTCCGTATCTTTGCATTCGAGAACGTTTAAAACTGAGATAGTAAGATAACGATGCCTGGCCTGTATATACATATCCCCTTTTGTAAGAGTCGTTGTGTGTATTGCGACTTCTATTCCACCACTTCTATGTCGCTGAGACAGCGATATGTGGATGCATTGTGCAAAGAGATGGAGCAGAGGAGCAAGGAGCAAGGGGCAGGGGGCAAGAGGATAGAAACGGTGTATCTGGGAGGAGGAACGCCTTCGCAACTGTCTGAGGAACAACTGCGACAACTCTTTTCGCACATATATCAGACGTTTGATGTGTCGAAGGAAGCTGAGGTAACGATAGAATGCAATCCAGATGATGTGAACGACGAGTTTACACAACTCTTATCGGAACTGCCCGTAAACCGCGTGTCGATGGGGGCGCAGACCTTTTCGCCAGAGCGACTGAAATTTCTCAGAAGACGACATACCGCAGAGCAGGTGCCACAGGCCGTAGAACGTCTGCGTGAGGCTGGAATAGGGAATATCAGCGTGGATCTGATGTATGGCTTTCCAGACGAGACGATGGAAGAGTGGGAGCAGGATATACAATCAGTTGTGAGGCTCAACGTAGAGCATCTGTCGGCTTACGCCCTGCAATACGAGGAAGGTACACCTCTTTATAAGATGCTGGAACAAGGAAAGGTAAGCGAGGTCGATGAGGAGGTGAGTAGGGCGATGTACTACCGACTGATAGATGCTTTAGCGGAAGCAGGTTTTGAGCACTATGAGATCAGTAACTGGGGTAAGACGGGCTTCCATTCGCGTCATAACAGCAGCTACTGGAACCAGACGCCCTACATCGGATTGGGAGCTGCTGCTCATTCGTTCGACGGAGAGAACCGGCAATGGAATGTGGCAGATATCCATAGGTATATGGGGGGTATAGAAAAAGGTGAGCCCTGCGTGGAACACGAGTTGCTTACCCCTGATAATCATTACAATGAAATAGTGATGACAGCCCTAAGGACATCAGCGGGTTTTGCGCTGAAGATGCTTTCGCCTGAATATGCTGACTATTGCCTGCGTCAGGCACGAAGATTCATTGACGATGGACTTCTGAAAGATGATGGTCAATGTCTCCGACTGACCCGCGAGGGACTCTTTGTTAGCGATATGATTATGGCTGAACTGATGAAAGTATAACGGGGGCGTCAACTTCCTTGCGCCACACCTTAAGCCAGTCGAACCATTCCTTTGCAGAATGCATACCAAACGTCTCGTTATCAGAGCAATACACAACTTTGTAGCTCATTGTTTTAGACTTCGGCTTTACCACGAAAGCATAATTATCTTTGTTGGCTTTTTCCTCGCTGACAATATACTGACGGGGAATCAGAATGCCTAGTCCCACCGTCTCGCGACTCCACTTCAAGGTGTCCGTAGAAGGGTAGTCGGTACCCCAACAGGCACGCAGACCTTGCTGGTCTGAAAACTCCTCAGAACCCTTTACGTTGATAATGCCCGTAGAGAACAATGCGCCCTCAGTATCCTGATTGAAAATGACGTCCACATCAGTATCGCGATGACCAGCATACTGCGTATAGCGGAGAGTCATGTTGACCCGTTCCTTGGTTACAGGCAACGTCCAGCTTTGGTCGATAATCTCGACGATGGTGCGTAGCGGACCGTAGGAGATAACGCGCTGGGTACGGTTCTTTACAGGGTCAATCATTGTGGGCTCCTTGCCGTCCCATCCCCTAAAGGCACCCAATCCAAAGGTGTTGCCCACCCACAGCACATCGTCGCCATAACCTGCTTTCTTCTGATCGTCCTGCGTATAGAACTGCGTGGCTTGCAGCTCCAGTCGCTTTTGGAATTTTCCGTAGAGATCCAGTGTTTGACGTTTGTCGAAATAGATACGGATGCCGTTGAGTTCGCTCTCGAAGTCAACACCGTGATGGTGTAGTAGGTTGTAGGAATTGGCACAATCGCCACGAACCGTGAGGCTCGACACGAAGTTGTTGTGCTTGTTCTTTTCCTTCACCTTGTCGTTGCGCATCAGCATCTCGGCATAGACGCGGGCAGGGTAGTTGCGAGGCTCACCCTCGCTGTAGAGCGTAATGGTATAGGTCTTCTTCTCCTTCCCCCTGAGGTCAGCTAAGAAGCATAGCTCGTCAAACTGCTCGTCCAGATTGATATCGTCTAACTGGCAGGGAATCTCCTGTTCTCCACACTTTACTAATGCAGAGTGCACCTCACCGTATTTCTCCAATGAGAGCACGACGGGCTGGTCGCTACGTTCCGTTTTCAAAGGGTTTTTGACGCTTACTTTGAGCGTCTTCTGGGCATTCACGCTGATGGAAAGACAGAGCGAAAAGACTAAAAAAAGATATTTCATGATGCTTTAGTTTTTGTACAAAAGTAACAGAAAAGCACGTAATTGGCGCTTTTTGTTAAAAAAAATTAGGTTAAAATTTGGATTATTCAAGATTTTTTAGTAGTTTTGCACCCGTATTTAACAAAAGATAAAGTTAGCATTGAAGAATCTCTATCTATTTTTGCTATTGTCGCTATGCGTTTGCCTTGGTTGTCAGTGGAATGTGTCTGCTACTGACGAGCAGGGGCATTCGGGTGACATCGTGATAGAGCGTTTCGACAGAATTCAGATGCAGTATCTGACTACGGGCGATTTTGCCGCCCTGCAGCAGATGAAGACCATGTATCCTGCAGAGACCCGCACTTTGATAGAAGACGTGCTGCAATTGGGACTGGTAGACGAGCCCGATATTAATACCCGATTCTTGATTTTCTTCCAAGATAGTACGCTTCAGGCACTGATGCAGGGTGTTAACGAGCAGTATAAGGATGTGGAAGATCTGAATGAAGAATTGACGAAGTCATTCGCTAATCTGACGGCAAAGATTCCAGGATTGGAAGTACCCCGTATCTACACACAGATAGGTTCGCTGGATCAGAGTGTTGTTGTAGGTGATTCGTTGGTGGGTATCTCGCTCGACAAATATTTGGGTGCCGATTGTCCTATCTATCAGAAATATGGATATACCGAAAAGCAGCGCTCTACGATGACGCGTAAGTATATTGTACCTGATTGTCTGAGCTTTTACCTGTTGCGTCATTTCCCGTTGCCAGAATGGGCTTCCGACTCCGTAGAACTGCGTCATGAACACATGGCTTGTATACAGCATGTCGTGAATCAGACGTTGGGACAGCGTATCTTTACGAGTGAGTATGTTGTGGAGGTGGAAAAATTCGTGCGGCAGCATCCTGAGGTGGGCTTTGAGGATTTGTTGAGTGCTAAAAATCATCAATAGTTATCACATTTTATTCATAAATCTTCCGTAATTCACAGTTTTTTCGTATTTTTGCTTCAAAATTCAGAAGCAAGGATGAAAAAGCTATTGATAACAGGTGCTATTCTGTTGGCTACGATGGGCCAAATGATTGCAGCACAGAAACTTGATCTAAAGGAAATTACAAAAGGCGCTTTTAGGGAGCAGACGATAGCTGCCGTGAATCCGATGGCTGACGGTGAGACCTACGCACAGATCTCAGCTGACGGCAAGCAGATTGTGCAATACTCGTTTAAGACGGGTAAGCAGGTGGCTGTATTGTTTGATGCCACGAAGGCGCGTGGAGCTAAGGTCAACAAGGTAGACGGCTACGTAATGAGTCCCAAGGGCAACCGTATGCTGATTCAGACACAGACGAAAAGCATTTATCGTCGTTCGTTTACGGCAGTCTACTACATCTTCAATATTGCTAACAACAAACTGGAACCACTTTCCGACGGCGGCCCTCAGCAGACACCCGTCTGGAGCCCTGATGGCGAACAGGTGGCCTTCGTACGCGACAATAATATCCACCTTGTAAAGCTGCTCTATAATAATGCCGAGAGTCAGGTGACGAAGGACGGCAAGTTTAATGAGGTCATCAATGGTATTCCCGACTGGGTAAACGAGGAGGAGTTCTCGTTTAATTCGTCGATGGTTTTCACGGCCGACTCCAAGCAGATTGTATGGGTGCGCTATGACGAGAGTCAGGTGAAGGAATACGCAATGCCGATGTTCCATCTGGATGAAGAGTCGAAAGGTGCATATGCTTATACCTATAAGTATCCGAAGGCTGGCGATGATAATGCAAAGGTGAGCCTGATGAGCTATGATATCAAGAGTCATCAGACACGCACCATGCAGTTGCCCCTTGATGCCGATGGTTATATCGCTCGCATCAAGGCTACGAGCGACGCATCGAAGGTGCTGGCTTTCACGCTGAATCGTCATCAGGATTGTCTGAGCATCTATGCGGTGAATCCCCTGAGTACAACCTGCAAGTTGATTATCGAGGATAAGGTGGACAAATATATTAACGAGAACGTGTTTGCCAACCTTGCTATCACCGACAAACACATGGTGTTGACCAGCGAGCGTGATGGGTATAACCATATCTACCTCTATAATCTTAATGGACAACTGGTGCGTAGCATCGCTGATTTTAATCAGGGAGTTCGTTTGGGCGAAAAGGGTCATTCTATTGTGACGGATGTTTATGGCTATAATGAACAGACGGGCGACCTCTATTTCGCTGCCCTCAACGATGGACCTGCCGATCAGAAAGTCTATGTGTCGCATAAGGATGGCAAGGTGGACTGTCTTACGGAAAAGAATGGTTGGAATTCTGCCATCTTCTCTGCAGACTTCAAGAGCTTCCTCTGTAAGTGGAGCGATATGAATAATCCTACAGTTTATTCTCTATGCAACAATCAGGGAAAGACGCTCACAACTCTTGTTGACAACAAGGAACTAAAACAGAAGTACGACTCTTACGATATGGGTGAGAAAGAATTCTTCGTCTTTACCACACCAGAAACAAAGCTTGTTGGCTATATGGTGAAGCCCAATAACTTTGACCCCAACAAGAAGTATCCCGTGGTGATGTATCAATACGGCGGTCCTGGTTCGCAGCAGGTGAAGAATGCCTGGGGCATTGGTATGAGTGGTCAGGGCGCCATCATGGAACAGTACCTCTGTCAGCAAGGCTACATCTGTGTCTGCGTAGATAATCGTGGTACAGGCGGACGCGGTGCGGAGTTCGAGAAATGCACCTACCTGCGCTTGGGAGAACTCGAGGCTCGCGATCAGGTAGAGGCGGCTCTGTGGCTCGGACAGCAGTCGTATGTCGATAAAGACCGTATTGCTATCTGGGGTTGGAGCTATGGTGGATGGAACACGCTGATGTCAATGTCGGAGGGGCGTCCCGTCTTCCGTTGTGGTATTGCTATCGCACCTCCTACCTGCTGGCGTTTCTATGACACCATCTATACGGAGCGTTTTATGCGTACACCCAAAGAGAATCCCTTGGGCTATGATGAGGTGTGTCCTATAGCACGTGCTTCACAGTTGAGTGGTGCGCTGTTGCTGGTTCACGGACTGGCAGACGATAATGTGCACTATCAGAACACCGCCATCTATATGGATGCCCTTGTACAGGCCGATAAGGACTTCCGTCAGTTGGTCTATACTAACCGTAATCACAGCATTTTTGGTGGCAATACACGTAACCACCTGTTCCGTCAATGTGTGAATTTCTTTAATGAGAACCTAAAACAATAAATACTATCATCCACATGAAAAGACTAGCATTATTACTGATTGTTTTGGCTGTTTGCTTTACTGCTAATGCAAAGCCAAAGAAGCGTAATGTCGTAAAGCCTCTCTCTACGATTGAGATGATTACCAAGGTGAACGACTACTGGCAGGCGCATCATAATCCGAGAGTTCGCTCGTTCTGGGACGAGGCTGCCTATCATACTGGCAATATGGAGGCGTATAAGTTGTTGGGCGAGGCCCGCTGGATGGCTTATAGCGATACCTGGGCTCGCTATAACTACTGGCAGGGAGCACGAGAGAAGGATCCTTCGAAATGGAAGTATAAGACCTACGGCGAGGGCCAGGACTTTGTGCTTTTTGGCGACTGGCAGATCTGTTTCCAGACCTATATTGATATCTACCAGTATCAGCCCGATGACTATAAGATAGCTCGTGCCCTTGAGGTGATGGACTATGAGGTGCGTCAGCCTCAGAATGACTTCTGGTGGTGGGCTGATGCGCTGTATATGGTGATGCCTGTGTTTACGAAGCTCTATACGGTTACGGGTGATGTGAAGTATCTGGATAAGCTCTATGAGAACTTCAAATGGGCTGATGAGCTGATGTACGACAAGCAGGAGCAGCTCTATTATCGTGATGCCAAGTATATTTGGCCAAAGGTAAAGACTGCCTGCAATGGTGGTAAGAGCTTCTGGGCTCGTGGTGACGGATGGGTGTTGGCAGGGCTGGCTAAGGTGCTCAGCGATATGCCAAAGGATTACAAGAACCGTCCGTTCTTTGAAAAGCGTTTCCGTGAGTTAGCAAAGGGTGTGGCTCGTGTGCAGCGTCCTGGTGGCTATTGGAGTCGTTCGATGCTCTGCGAAGAGGATGCCCCAGGTCCTGAGACCTCTGGTACTGCTTTCTTTACCTATGGTATGCTCTGGGGATTGAATAATGGCTTGCTGGATCATGCATCTTACGATTCTATTGTCAATAAGTCGTGGTATTATCTTACCCATACCGCTTTGCAGCCAGATGGTAGTGTTGGCTATGTGCAGCCTATTGGTGAAAAGCCCGATCCCACAAAGACCGTGAATGCCCGTTCGCAGGCTAACTTCGGTACAGGTGCCTTCCTCTTGGCTGCCTGTGAGCATCTGCGTTATGAGGATGCCAAGAAGAACAAGGCTGTGGTGAACGTCACGGTAGAGAATCCTGCCAACGAATATCGTGAACAGGTGATAGAGATTAATGCCGACTCTGTATTCAAAAAACTGCGCATTCATGGTGGACGACAGTTTATCGTCTGCGATGTAGCAGGACTGGAGGTGCCTTATCAGCTCTCATCCAATGGTAAGATACTTATTGAGGCAGGCGTACGTCCAAAGGGAAAGCAGACATTCACTATTCGTCGTGGTACACCAAAATCCTATAAGACCGTTTGCTACGGACGTATCTTCCCAGAGCGTAAGGATGACTTCGCATGGGAGAATGATCGTGGTGCCTATC
>CAZIKA010000096.1:0-9647 GCA_964539705.1 uncultured Prevotella sp.
GGCAAAGATAAATAAAAAAGCCGAAAGTGCAAAACTTTCGGCAAAAATAATTTATGATGAGTTGATATGATTTCTTTCCTATTTATAGAAGTTCTTCTCGAAAGCAGTGAACTCGTCCTGCTTCAGGACACAACGCTTCCACCATGATACAATGAAGCCTAGGCCATAGCCCATCAACTGAGTAAAGGCAGCGGGGATGGAAAGTAATCCTACCCAGAGACTGCGGTTGCGAATGCTGGAGTCAATGCAGATGACTGAACAATAGAAGAGTAGGGGCAACGATGCCAGAACACAGAATACGAAGCCCACGCCCTGATGCATGTTGTCTGTGGGACGTAGATTGAAGGCATCAAGCAATTCGCCTTCGATGTAGAGGCCTGCTCCTAATGCGAACAAAAGAATACAGCCGATAACGCCCAGCGTAAAGATGGTGGGAAGCAGGTGGACAAGTTTCAATGTTCCTGGGTGACGCTTCTCAAGGTTGATGCGGGCGATACCACTATTATATACCTGACGGAAGAACTTGCGGAAGTCGGTGCGACGCTTGTGCCATACCCAAGCCTCAGGGATGAGTGCTGTCTTATAGCCAGCCTCGATGATGCGATAAGAGAAGTCGATATCCTCGCCAAAGCGCATCTTGGTAAAGCCTCCCAGTTCTTGATAAACCTCACGACGGATACCCATATTATAAGAACGGGGGAAGAACTTGTCGAGCTTCTTGCCTTTACCACCACGAATGCCGCCTGTGGTAAAGAACGAGGTCATGCTGTAGGATATTGCCTTTTGAATAGGCGTGAAGGATGGGTGCGAGGCATCGGGACCGCCCCATGCTGCTAATTGAGAATTGAGAGTTGAGAATTGAGAATTATGATTTGATAATTCGGTTTCTACAGCTTTCAAATAATCATTTGGCAATACGACATCGCTATCCAGTACGATAAGCCATTCGCCATTGGCGCGCTCTGCACCATAGTTGCGGCTCTGTCCTGGGCCGCTATTTTCTTTGAAGTAATAATGCAAATCAAGGATGCCTGCGTATTTGTCGCAGACATCCTTGCATGGTTTCTTCGATCCGTCTTCTACAATGATAACCTCGAAATCCTTTACCTCTTGATGGCAGAGGCTTTCTAACAGTTCATCGACCTCATCAGGACGATTGAAGACAGGAACGATAATGGAATATTTCATTCTTATTCCTTTGCGCGAGCCAGATAAGAACCGTCGCGAGTGTCAACCTGAATCAGGTCGCCCTCGTTGATGAACAGAGGAACGCGAACCTCAACACCAGTCTCCAGAGTAGCGGGCTTCAAGGTGTTGGTAGCGGTGTCGCCCTTGATGCCGGGCTCAGAGTGAGTAACGCGCAGGATGGTCTTCACGGGCATCTCAGCATAGAGGATAGTACCATCGGTGGTGTCAGAAACAACCTCTACGATGTCGCTCTCCTTCATGTACTCGTGACCGATAACCAAATCGTTGTCGATGGGAATCTGCTCGAAGGTCTCCTGGTTCATGAAGATACGACCGCTCTGGTCCTCGTACAGATACTGGTAGGGGCGACGCTCGATAACAACGTCCTCCAACTTTTCACCGATGTTGAAACGACGCTCCAGCACACGGCCATCGCTAACGTTCTTCAACTTGATGATCATGATGGTGTTACCTTTACCTGGCTTGCGATGCTGGAAATCGATGCAAACCCAAATGGCGCCGTCCATGCGTACGGCAACGCCTTTCTTAATGTCTTGTGAGTTAATCATATAAATATATAAAAGATGTATTTTGTTGTTTTCGGGTGCAAAGGTACGAAATAATTCTTAATTCTTAATTCATTATTCATAATTTTTTGAGAAAAACTTGCGTAATTCAAAAGAAATATGTAATTTTGCAGCCCGAAATGTGGTGTACTGCCATGTTTAATAGGTGAATAACAATAAAATAAACAAATAATAAAGCAATGAAAAGAACATTTCAGCCGCACAATCGCCGCCGCGTGAACAAGCATGGTTTCCGCGAGCGTATGGCCACTAAGAACGGCCGTCGCGTATTGGCTTCTCGCCGTGCTAAGGGCCGCAAGAAGTTGACCGTATCAGACGAGCGCCACGGAAAGTAAACCATTCCTTGGAACATGAGCGATAAACGGGATGAAGCATCAGACTTCATCCCGTTTGTTCTTTTATTAGATATTTTCGACAAAAACCTTTGCGGGGTAAGATATTTTTCGTAACTTTGCGACTGAATAGAATAGAGAACGCAAGTTTTGTATGGGTGATAATAGTTTTATGAAATCCGCAGCAGCGTCTTTTACTGGAAAAGTTGCTGCAGATGTTGCAAAAGATATGGCAAAAGGTGCAGCAAAGAAGACTGCGAAGACAGCCTGGGGTTGTTCCGTATGGGTTATCAACTTGGTGGCTATGCTTGTGGTCGTCATTGTATTGTTCTTTGGCGTAAAATGGGGGCTGGACAGTTATACGCATCATGGCGAAGGTATCGAGGTGCCCGACCTGTATGGCATGACGCATCAGGAGGCACTTCATAAACTGGAGGCTGAGGGATTGTTGGTGATTGCCAACGACTCATCGTATGTGGAAGGTCTGCCAGCAGGTGCTATCATTCAGCAGAATCCTGGAGCGGGCATGAAGGTAAAGAGTGGCAGGATTGTCTATGTGACCATCAATTCGCTGACGATGCCCTGTGAGAAGATTCCAGACTTGATAGATAACTGCAGCTATCGTGAGGCAGAGGCTCGCCTGAAGTCGCTGGGCTTCAATCTGTTGCCGCCGAAGAAGATTGACGGAGAGAAGGATTGGGTCTATGGTATTCAGTATCGCGGACGTAATGTGATGAATGGCGATGCCGTTCCCATCGGTTCTGATCTGACGTTGATTATAGGCAATAGTGCTACGGGCGAGGATATGGACTTGGACGACATGCGTGAGGAAGAGGGAAGTGGTAATGGCGATTTCTCGTCTGACGATATCGATGATTTCTTAGAGGTGCTTGAATGAACGACGACGAAGAGCTTTTGATTGAGGATGATGACCTGGACTTGTTGGAGGGTGAACAGCAACCCGCTGACGGACAGGAACTCTATGAGCATCTGCGATTGGAGGTGGATCGCGGTCAGGTACCCTTGCGTATTGACAAATACCTGACAGAGCACACACAGCATTCTTCGCGCAACCGTATTCAACAGGCTGCCGATGCAGGCTTTCTGTTCGTTAACGACAAACCCGTAAAGAGTAATTATAAGGTCCGCTCGGGCGATATCATTACGCTGATGCTGGACCGTCCGCATTTTGATACGACCATAGAACCAGAGGATATCCCTCTGGATGTGCGTTATGAAGACGATGACCTGATGGTAATCTATAAGCCAGCTGGTATGGTGGTTCATCCGGGTTGTGGTAATTTTCACGGAACATTAGTGCATGCGATAGCATGGCATCTGCGTAATCTGCCTTCCTATGATCCCAATGATCCGCAGGTAGGACTGGTACATCGTATTGATAAGGATACCAGTGGGCTGCTTGTGGTGGCGAAGACGCCTGAGGCAAAGTCGAACTTGGGCAAGCAGTTCTTCCATCATAACACTCATCGTAGTTATAATGCGTTGGTATGGGGTAACTTCGTGGAAGATGAGGGACGCATCGAAGGTAACATTGGGCGCGATCCTAAGGACCGTCTGCGTATGGCGGTTTTCCCACCTGACTCAGAAACAGGCAAGCCTGCCGTGACTCATTATAAGGTGTTGGAACGCTACGGCTATACCACACTGGTAGAATGTGTGCTTGAGACAGGTCGCACGCATCAGATTCGTGCTCACATGAGGCATATAGGACATCCGCTGTTTGCCGATGAGCGCTATGGCGGTGACCAGATTCTGCGTGGAGAGCGTACGGCCTCATATAAGGCGTATATCCAGAACTGTTTCAAGCTCTGTTCGCGTCAAGCTCTTCATGCCCGCACTTTAGGCTTTGTGCATCCACGTACTGGCGAACAGATGGACTTTACCAGTCCGCTGCCAGATGATATGGGCGCTTTAATAGAGAAATGGCGCAACAGATTAAAGACTCAAGAATTAAAAGAATTAATATAATCATACACTATGCAACAAATGAAACGCACAATTGCCATCGTCTGTGGTGGCGACTCTTCTGAGCACGATGTTTCCTTGCGTTCGGCTCAGGGACTTTATTCGTTTTTCGACAAGGAACGCTATAATGTCTATGTGGTAGAGATGAAAGGTACCGACTGGCAGGTTTTTCTGCATGATGGTACTACTACTCGCATGACGGTTCATGATTTCTCGTTTAAGGAGAATGGAAAGAAGCGTACCTTTGACTATGTCTATATCACTATTCATGGTACACCAGGCGAGAATGGTATTCTGCAGGGCTTCCTGGAGATTCTCCATATCCCCTACAGCACCAGCGGTGTGCTCGTTGAGGCTATGACCTTTGATAAGTTCGTGCTAAACAACTACCTGCGTGGCTTTGGCGTGAAGGTGGCTGATAGCGTACTGGTACGTCGCGGACAGGAGAAGAAGATCAGTAAGAAGGAGATTATTGATATCGTAGGCATGCCTTGCTTTGTGAAGCCAGCCAATGACGGTAGCTCTTTTGGCGTATCGAAGGTTGTGAAGCCCGATCAGTTGGCAGCTGCTATCCGTAAGGCTAGCTTGGAGAGCGACGAGGTGATGATTGAACAGTTCCTTGAGGGAACAGAGATATCTATTGGTTGCTATAAGACTAAGAATAAGTCTGTAGTGTTCCCTGCTACCGAGGTAGTCAGCGAGAACGACTTCTTCGACTATGACGCTAAGTATAATGGTCAGGTGAAGGAGATTACACCTGCCCGTATCCCAGAGGAGACGGCTAAGCGTGTGGCTGAGATTACCAGTCATATATATGATATCCTGCATTGCAACGGTATTATCCGTATCGATTATATTATCTCGAAGGATCAGCAGATCTCGATGCTCGAGGTTAATACCACGCCTGGTATGACTCCTACCAGCTTCATCCCACAGCAGGTACGTGCCGCAGGCCTATCTATGACGGATGTGTTGACAGATATCGTAGAAAATCAATTCTAAGAGATTATGGTAGAAGGAATAGAGCAGTTTAATGACATTCGGCCTTATGAGCCTGAAGAGATGAAGCAGGCGTTCAATGACTTGTTGAACGACCGTCAGTTCAGTCTTATCATGAAGGGATTCGCCCCCTGGCTGCCTAAATTCCTTCGTAATGGCTTGTTGCGTTTGGCTTTCACAGGGGTGAAATCGCCCCTTGATTTCCAAAAGCGGTTTATGAAGCCTGTGGTGAACTACATCATCCGCAAGCATACGGACGGATGTACGTTTGATGATAAGGCTCTCAAACCTCAAATCTCAAATCTCAAATCTCAAGCCAGATACACCTTCGTCAGCAACCATCGGGATATCGTGCTTGATTCTGCCTTCCTCGATTTGTTGCTGTTTAAGCATGGCTACCCTACAACGGTAGAGATAGGTATTGGTAACAACCTGCTTATCTATCCTTGGATTAAGCGTTTGGTGCGCATGAACAAAGCCTTTACCGTGCGGCGTGGCTTGTCTGCTCATGAGATGTTTGAGAGCAGTCAGTTGATGAGTCGCTATATCCATTTCGCTGTTACCAAGAAAAAGGAAAACATCTGGATTGCACAGCGTGAGGGACGTGCCAAGGATTCTGACGACCGTACACAGGAGTCGGTATTGAAGATGCTGGCTATGGGCGGTGATCTGAAGGAGCTGAATATCGTGCCGCTGACCATCAGCTATGAGTTCGACCCCTGTGATTACCTGAAGGCTCAGGAGTTCCAGCAGAAACGTGATAACCCTGCTTTCAAGAAGAGTAAGCAGGATGACCTTGATAACATGAAGACGGGCATCTTCGGCTATAAGGGTAGGGTAAAGTATCATTGTGGTACCCCTATCAACGCATGGATTGATGAACTCAAAGAACTGCCGAAGAATGAGTTCTTTGCACAGTTGGCTCAGCGTATGGACAAGGAGATTCATCGTGGCTATACACTCTATCCCTGCAACTATATCGCTTTGGACGATTTGAATGGCAATACGGAACAGAGCAGTCATTATACTGATGCTGACCGTCAGCGCTTTGAGTCTTATCTGAAAGGACAGTTGGCAAAGATAAAGTTGCCTAATAAAGATGAGGCTTTCCTACGTCAGAAGATGTTGGAAATGTATGCCAACCCTGTCAAGAACCAATTTGCTGCTTTATGAAAAATCTGCTGCTATTCCTGATTGCTGTTGTCGCAACTGCTTGTACGCAGGATGCCTACGAAAAGGGTGAGGGGGAATTGTCAGCAGTGGTGGTAGAGATGGGCAATGGTTATACGGCATCTGATAAAAAAGTGACGCGGTTCGTGACCGATGATGGTGAGGCTTTCACGGTAAGTAATCCGTTCTCCTCAAACCTGATGCCAAAGGCCGACACCGTCTATCGCGCTATCTTCTATTATGTAAAGAACGAGTCCGAGGCAGAAGTGAAGGGCGTGAATAAAGTGACGGTCGTTTCGCCTCACCAGGTAGAACAAGCGAAGATGAAGACTGATCCTGTGAAGTTCGAGAGTATCTGGATGGGGAAGTCGAAAAAATACCTGAACCTCTCTCTCTACCTGATGCAGGGATATACGACCGATAAGGAGGCCGTTCATAAGATTGGCTGCCGACGTGACTCGATGTATCAGAATGCCGATGGTACAAAGACGCTCCATCTCACGTTCTTTCATGACCAGGCTGGTGTGCCTGAATATTATTCTCAGCGCATTTACCTAAGTATCCCTATGCCATCAACAGGCGTTGACACCGTATGGATGGATGTCAACACCTATGATGGATTGGTAGAGAAACGTCTTAAACTTTAGAAAGACACTCCTTCAATGTTTCCATGTCTTCATCAGTCGTTGCCCAATTGGTAACGAAGCGACAGATAGTGTGGTGATTGTCGTATGGCCCCCAATGAGTGAACTGTACCAGTTGCGACAGTTTGTTAACCTTTTCATTGGGCATAATAACAAACTGCTGATTGGTGGGTGAGTCAAGGAAAAACTCATAGCCATAATCTTTGAACAGCTGTTTCATCTGCATGGCTTTTTCTATGGCATGACGTGCCAGTTTGAAGTAGAGATTGTCGGTAAAAAGGGCCTCAAACTGCAGTCCAATCAAAGCGCCTTTGGCAATGACGGCACCATGCTGCTTCTGGATAGAGAAGAAATGCTTATGGGCATTGCCGTGGGTAAACACGACAGCCTCACCACACAGCGCGCCTATCTTGGTACCACCAATATAGAATACGTCGCAATGGCGTGCCAGATAGGGCAGGGTGATGTCACAGCCATCAGCCATCAAACCATAGCCTAGGCGTGCGCCGTCGATATAAAGTGGAATATCGAAGTTGCGACAAACCTGATAAATGGCATCCAATTCGCGTGCGGTGTAGAGCGTACCCAGTTCCGTAGGGAAGGTGATATATACCAAGCCTGGATGTACAGCGTGGTTACGGTTGCCGTCAGCCATAAAGTCGTCCAAGTATTTCTTCAGCACACGGGCATCCATCTTTCCCTGCGTATCGGGTAGGGTGATGATCTTATGTTCTGTAAACTCTACGGCACCCGCCTCGTGCACGTTGATATGACCAGTGCCCACGCAAATAACACCCTCGTACTGATAGAGCATGGAGTCAATGGTGGTAGCATTAGCCTGCGTACCTCCAGTAAGGAAGAAGATCTGAGCATCAGGCAGTCCGCAGGCCTGACGGATACGCCGTTTGGCATGTTCCGAGAAATCATCGAAACCGTAAGGCGTGGGACGTGCATCGTTGTGTTTTACAAGGGCTTCCAACACTAAAGGATGGGCCCCGTTGTCATAGTCGCATTCAAAGGATAACATATCTATTTTATTTTTTACTCTTAGTGACTACATACGATAATCCCATCGATAGTAGCAGGGTGCCGAAGATGAAGGCAAGAGACCCGATAGTTGGTATCTCAATATGGGGCATATTCAGGTCGTAGCCAAGCCATGCGGCTCCAGCATTGATGTATTCGTTCATAGCCAGAAGCATTTTGATACCTACAAAGATGAGGATGATGCCCAGCCCGTATTTCAGATAAGTGAAGTATTTCGCCACAGCTGCCAGCGCAAAATAAAGTGCACGCAGGCCTAAGATGGCAAAGATGTTAGAAGTGAGCACGATGAATGGGTCACGACTCACAGAGAAGACGGCAGGGATAGAGTCTACGGCAAAGGCCACATCGGTGGTCTCAATGACAAGTAGGGTGATGAACAATGGGGTAGCCAGTCGCTTGGTGCCCTCTTTGATGAAGAATTTCTCGTCGTGCATCTTATCCGTTACGGGGAAGAACTTCTTGAATATCTTGACGATAAAGTTCTGCGACGGATCACTTTGCTGTTCATCGCTATGCCCAAACATCTTTCCGCCTGTGTAGAGCAGGAACAGACCGAATAGTCCTAATATCCATTCGAACTGCTCCACCATCGCTGCGCCGGCAAAGATAAAGATGCTGCGGAGCACCAAGGCACCAAAGATGCCCCAGAACAATACTTCGTGCTGGTATTTCCTGTCTACGCCAAAGAACGAGAAGAGCATCAGGAATACAAAGAGGTTGTCCATCGAGAGTGATTTCTCGATGAGATAGCCAGCAAGGAATTCCATCGCTTTCTCATGAGGCTCTACCGGATAGAGCAGGTAGATGCCAGCACAGAAGATGAGTGACACGCCTATCCAGACGCCAGTCATCTCCAGCGCTTCCTTGATGCTAACCTCATGCTCGCCTTTCTTGCCGAACATTTTCAGGTCGGCAATCAGCATAATAAATACCAAAACGTAGAACAGAATCCACGCCCAAAAGGGAAGTATGTCCATGTTTTAATGCTTAATGCTCAATTCTTAATGCTTAATTGTTAGATGTGATTATAAGGCTTCAAGCATTCGTTTCAATACTACTGAGCAACTGATCTCGCGGTTGGCTGCCTCAGGAATCACCAATGAGTTCTTAGACTCAATCACATCGTCGGTCACGATGAGGTTACGGCGAACGGGCAGACAGTGCATGAACTTTCCGTTGTTGGTCCATGACATGTGCTCGGTATCTACCGTCCAAGAGCGGTCTTCGCAGGTAATCTTTCCGTAGTCGGCGGGGTTCGTCACACCAGGATTACTCCAGTTCTTAGCATAGATGAAGTCGGCACCCTCGAAGGCTTTCTTCTGGTCGTACTCCACACGGGCGTTGCCTACGAACTTCGGATCAAGCTCATAACCCTTAGGATGCGTAATGACCAAGTCAACATCCTCGGCAGCATTCATCCATTCAGCAAAACTGTTAGGCACAGCCTGAGGCAAAGCACGGCAATGAGGAGCCCAGGTCAGAACAACCTTTGGTTTTTTCACGGTCTTATGTTCCTCGATGGTAATGAGGTCGGCAAAAGCCTGCAAGGGATGTACGGTGGCTGTCTCCATGGCGAAGACGGGCTTGCCTGAATATTTGATGAACTGATTCAGAACCGTTTCTGCATAGTCGTACTCGCGGTCGGTAAGTCCGGCAAACGAGCGTACACCAATCAAGTCGCAGTAGCAACCCAT
>CAZIKA010000097.1:0-9553 GCA_964539705.1 uncultured Prevotella sp.
GTGACTACCACTCTCAGGGAGTGAAGAGTGAAGAATGAAGAGTGAAGAATGAAAAAGAACGAGCGAATCCTTTGTGGTTCGCTCGTTTTTTCGTACCTTTGCAGAGCAAAGATGAAACAAATGAAAAAAACAATGAAACGACTACTTACTACTATGACAATGATGGGCTTGGTGCTGGGAGCGTGGGCACAGGCCTTTGACAACCTGCCGGATCCTATTGAGGATGTGAACAAGGTTGTAGACAACACGCCCGACTCAATTGCTAAGGCATTGATGTCGAGACCTAAGCCGGGCTCTACACGTAAGGGCTCGCAGCCTGTTATGTTCCTTGTGGGAAACTCTACGATGCGTAATGGCACACTGGGAAACGGCAATAACGGTCAGTGGGGATGGGGTTATTACTTCCCCAAATATTTCAATGCAGAGAAGATAGCTGTAGAGAATCAGGCGCTGGGTGGTATGAGCACCCGTACGTTCTACACAGACCTGTGGCCAGCTGTTCGTGAGGCCTTGAAGCCTGGCGACTGGGTGATTGTCTCTATAGGTCATAATGATAACGGAGAGTTCTTCGACCAGAAGCGTGCGCGTGCCGTGATTCCTGGCATTGACCCTGATACGTGTTATGTAGGCTTTAATCAGCGTACGCAGAAGCAGGACACTGTTTATAGCTATGGTACCTATCTGCGCAAATATATCAAGGAGATTCGTGCTAAGGGTGCCAACCCTATACTGATGTCGCTGACGCCACGCAATGCCTACGACGACAACGGCAAGATTGTGCGTAAGCCCCAGACGGAGTGGGCCCGTGCCATTGCCGCTGAAGCCGATGTGCCTTTCGTCGACCTCAACGAGATAAGCGGAAAGAAGTTGGATAGCTTTAGTCACTGGAAGGTGGACTATCATTTCCTGGGCGACAAGATCCATACGTCGAAGTTCGGTGCCGAGCTGAATGCCGAAAGTGCTGCTATGGGTATCTTTGAAAGCAACAACCCACAATTGAAGACCTTGAAGAAGATGATGGCAATGGATATCCCTTGGAAATATATCACCACCAACGGCCTGCCCCGCGTGTTCTTCACTGGCGACTCTACCGTGAAGAATGCCGACAAGGATGACGACGGTATGTGGGGATGGGCCTCGCAGGCATCTACCGTGTTTGATGAAAGTAAGATAACATTGATAAATGCCGCTCGTGCCGGACGCTCCACTCGTACCTTCATCAAGGAAGGCTTGTGGGATAGGGTGTATAAATCGCTACAGCCTGGCGACTTCGTGACGATAGAATTCGGTCATAACGATATCTGTCCCATCACGGATGCCAAGGGGCGAGGCGTGATAGCTTCTGCTAAGGACACCCTGCATGTCTATAAGATGGATAACGGAAGCTACGAGGTAGTCTATAGCTTTGGCTGGTACCTGAAGAAGATGATTGACGACTGTCGTGAGAAGGGTGCAACGCCGATTCTCGTCAGCCTGACGCCTCGTAATGAGTGGCCTAACGGCAAGATAGAGCGTCGCGACGGTTCCTACGGAAAATGGTATCGCGAGGTGGTGGAAGAGACGGGTGTTGAGTTCGTTGATCTGCACAATATCTCTGCCGACTTCCTTGACAAGAAGTTTGCCAAGAAGAGACTCTCTAAAGACAAGGAGAAGGCAAAGGCTCAGGTGGCTCAGATCAAAGAGAAGGCTGGTGCCGTTTATTTCAAGAAAGACCATACGCATACCTCGAAGCTGGGAGCTCAGATGAACGCCCAGAGCTTTGCAAAGGGGCTGCGTCAGAACAAAAGTAAGTTGGCAAAGTATCTGAAGAAGAAGTAATGATAGACAGGGCGACGGTAGATAAGATAGTGGATGCTGCCCGTATCTACGACGTGGTGAGCGAGTTCGTGACACTCAAGAAGAGTGGCGTGAACTATAAGGGCTTGTGTCCTTTCCACGACGACCGTAACCCGTCGTTTATGGTGTCGCCCTCGAAGAATATCTGTCACTGCTTCGTGTGTGGCAAGGGTGGCACGCCTGCCAGCTTCCTGATGGAGCATGAGCAGATTACCTATCCTGAGGCCCTGCGTTGGTTGGCAAAGAAATACAACATCGAGATCGTTGAGAAGGAACTGACCAACGAGGAGCGTGAGGCACAGAGCGAACGCGAGTCGATGTTTATCGTCAACGAGTGGGCGAAGGATTGGTTCCACGATATCCTGAAGAATGATCCTGACGGTATCGCGATAGGGAAGCAGTATTTCCGTAGTCGCGGCATCCGTGATGATATCATAGAGAAGTTCCAGTTGGGCTATTCGCCCCAGAAACGCGACGCACTGGCACTGGCGGCTAAGTCGAAAGGCTATAAGCCGGAGTTCCTGGTGAAGACGGGACTTTGTATTGAGGGTGAGAAGGGTACGTATGATCGCTATAGCGGTCGCGCCATCTTCCCTTGGTTCAACGTCAGCGGAAAGGTGGTGGCCTTTGGTGGACGCGTCTTGGATAGCCGAACGAAGGGCGTGGCGCAGAAGTATGTCAACTCGCCCGACTCGGACATCTATCACAAAGAGCGTGAGCTCTATGGTATCTATCAGGCGAAGAAGGCGATAGTGAAGGAAGATCGTGTGTTCATGGTGGAGGGCTATACCGACGTGATAGCCATGCATCAGGCAGGCATCGAGAACGTGGTGGCGAATAGTGGTACGGCGCTGTCGACCTATCAGATTCACATGTTGCACCGCTTCACCAATAACATCACGTTGCTTTATGACGGTGATGAGGCTGGTATCCATGCGGCGATGCGAGGCACGGATATGCTGCTTGAGGATGGCATGAACATCAAGGTGCTGTTGCTCCCTGATGGTGATGACCCAGACTCGTTTGCACGTAAGCACTCTACGGAGGAACTGAAACGCTATATTGAAGAGAATCAGACGGACTTTATCACCTTCAAGAGTCGGCTGACGGTGGAGAATGTCACAGACCCCGTGAAGCGTTCTGAGGCTATCGGCGGTATCGTGAAGAGCATCTCTGTGATTCCGGATCAGATACTGCGCTCTACATATATCGCAGACTTTGCTCATCGCATCAACATGAAGGAGCAGACCCTGATTGCTGAGATGAACAAATACATCAGGAGCCTCACCCCCAGCCCCTCTCCGAGTGGAGAGGGGAGTGGTCAGACTCAAGGGCAAAATGAGGGACAGACTCAAGGACAAGGTCTATCTACTCCCCTCCCTCTGCAGGGAGGGGCAGGGGGAGAGTCTTCATCTGCTATCGAGGAACTGCTCATCCGTGAGATTATACGTCACGGCGAGGAGATTATCTTCAAGGATGTAGAGACCGAAGAGGGGCAGAACATCTCTCTCTCGGTATCGCAATATATTGATTTCGACCTGGCGCAAGACGGGTTGGAAATGGTTTCACCCCTGCATAGACAGATTCTTTCTGAAGCTGTGGCCCATCAGGGGGAGCAAGGCTTCAAGGCGGAGACCTATTTCTGCAGTCATCCTGATATGCAGGTTAGTCAGTTGGCTACCCGACTGGCTATTGACCGTCATCAGTTAGGAGGACGCTTTGAGATGGATAGAGAAGAGAGTGACGAAGAGAAGAAACATCAGAACTTCGTGCATCGGCTTCAACAGCGGGTGCTCCATCTGGTGATGGACTACCGTCTGGATATTATTGAAACAAAACTAAAGGAAATACAGCGTGAACTGTTGCAGGTGGGCGGCGACCGTGAGCGCATGATGGAGTTATTAAAAGAACATAAGGAAACCAAAGAGATTCGCGATGCTCTGGCAAAACGTCTGGGCACCGATCTCGTTGTCTAAAACGAATTATGTATTACATTCAGAAAAAATTAGAGATTTCAGCCAGCCATCACTTAGTGCTGGACTATGAGAGCAAGTGTTCGAATCTGCACGGACATAACTGGGTGATTACCCTTTTCTGTCGTGCAAAGGAGTTAAACCAGAATGGTATGGTGGTCGACTTTACGGAGATTAAACGTAACATCAAGGGACGACTGGACCATCAGAACCTGAACGACGTGTTGCCTTTCAACCCTACGGCGGAGAATATCGCCCGTTGGTGCGTAGAGCAGATACCTACCTGCTACCGTGCCGAGGTACAGGAGAGCGAGGGGAATTTGGCTGCGTATGAGATTGATGAGTGAATAGTTTATAGTTAATAGTGAAGAGTTTGCTACCGCATGAGAATATTTAGAGTAAACAATATTTTCTATTCGCTGCAAGGCGAAGGGCGAAACACGGGGCGTGCTGCGGTGTTTATCCGTTTTGCGGGATGTAACCTGCGTTGCTCGTTTTGCGATACGGAGTTCGAATCTTATCGTGAAATGACGGAAGAGGATATCCTTGCCGTTATCCGTGATTACCCTTCACACTTCGTGGTGCTTACTGGTGGCGAACCTACATTGCAGGTAGATGAGTCTTTCGTAGACTTCCTTCATCAGCATGATTACGAGGTTGCAATGGAGAGCAACGGCACGCGTCCAGCACCAGCAAACCTTGATTGGCTTACGGTGTCTCCGAAAGAAAGTGGCAAGTGGAAAGTGAAAAGTGAAAAGAGGTTGCCTGATGAAATAAAAGTGGTGTTCGATGAGCATACAGCAGAAACATTATCCTCTTTCCATCTTCCTCCTTCCTCTTTCTTGTATTTGCAACCTTGCGATACGGGCGACCCTGTTCGTAATAAAGCTATCACTCAGGATTGCGTCAACTATATCAAACAGCATCCTCAGTGGCGACTATCCTTGCAGACCCATAAGCTCATCGATATAGAATGATATTAAACATTAAAGATTAAACATTAAATTCGCTTCGCTCAGGAGTGTAAAGATTAAACATTAAATTCGCTTCGCTTAGGAGTGTAAAGATTAAAGAAAAATGTCTTGGCAGACCCTTGTCATCATCATCTATCAGATGATTGTCATCACGGCAATATTGCATGTGGTGATGGACAACCGTCAGCCTGCTAAGACGATGGCGTGGATTATGGTGATATGGTTCCTGCCTGTGGCTGGCATCATCGCCTATCTCTTCTTTGGGGTCAACACACGGCGTGAGCGGATGGTGAGTCAACGGTCTATGGATCAGTTGACGCGTCGGTCTATGTCGGGCTTTATTGAACAGAATGATTTACAATTGCCAGAGGCTAACCGTCCTGTCATTGACCTTTTCGTAAACCAGAGCTTCTCGCTCCCCTTTAATAATAATAAGGTGGAGATCCTGACCGACGGCTATGAGTTTTTCCCATCCTTGCTGCATGACATCGCTTCGGCTCGCGACCATATTCATATTGATGTCTATATCTTTGAGGACGATGCGTTGGGACGACTCGTCTCTGATGCTTTGATAGCAAAGGCTCGTGAGGGAGTAGAGGTGCGCGTGCTCTATGATGATGTGGGATGTTGGAGCGTGCCAACACGTTTCTTCGAACGGATGCGTCTCGAGGGCATCGAGGTAGAGCCTTTTATGCCTGTACGTTTCCCTACCTTTGCCCGTAAGATGAACTATCGTAACCATCGTAAGATTTTTATTATAGATGGTCGCGTGGGCTATATTGGAGGCATGAACTTCGCCTTGCGTTATGTTAAAGGTCGTCATAATCGCGGTTGGCGAGACACGATGTTGCGGATTGAGGGTAGTGGCGTCTATACGTTACAGCGTTCTTTCTTGATCGACTGGTATTTCGTGGACAGAACCCAGTTGAGTGATAAGAAATACTATCCGAAGTTCGAGGACGAGCAAACGGTTGGGGGGCTTCTTCAAACCGTTACGTCAGCACCATTGGCTCCTTATCCTGAGATTATGCAGGGCTATGTGCGTATCATCCTGTCGGCTAAGAAGTATATCTATATCCAGTCGCCATATTTCCTGCCAACGGAAACGGTTTTCTTTGCCTTGAAGACTGCTGTGGCATCGGGTGTCGATGTGAGGGTGATGGTGCCTCGGAAGACTGATGGCTGGTTTGTGGAGTGGGGAAGTCGCAGCTATTTGCGTGAGGCTCAGGAGGCTGGCATCCAGATATTACTCTACGAACCACGTTTCCTACATGCCAAGATGCTGGTCTGCGATGACTGTATCTGTACGTGTGGTTCCACGAATCTTGATTTCCGCTCGTTCCTGAATAACTTTGAGGCAAACACCTTTGTATATGACGAAACGGTGGCTCTGCAGATGCAGCACGTATTCTTGCGTGATGCAGAGTTGTCAACGCCTTTGGCCAGTTTGCAAAAACGCATCCATCCGCATTTCTTCACTCGATTGGGTGAGTCCATGATGCGTTTGCTGTCGCCGTTGCTATAAGAAAAAACAGATTATCTGAACAGCGAGAAATTCACGCTACCATAGCTTCTGTGTTCCACGAAGTGTGGATGCTGTGAGAAGTCATGATCCTTGCCGTGCTCTAGAATGAATAGCCCTTCTTCCTTCAGTAAACCTTTTTCAAATACCAGATCAGGAATAGTGGGTATTTCTTTCAGGGCGTAAGGGGGATCGGCAAAGATGAAGTCGAACTGTGTGTGACAGCTTTTCAGGAAGCGGAATACGTCGGCACGAAGGGGGATACAGGCTTGTGTGTCTAGTTTTTTAATGCATTCGCAGATAAAGCGGTGATGGTCTCTGTCCATCTCCACGCTAATCACCTGCTGACAGCCTCTTGACAGCAGTTCCAGCGTAATGCTGCCTGTACCAGAGAAGAGATCCAGAGCTGTAGCTTCCTCCAGATCCACATACTGAATCAGCACGTTGAAGATGTTTTCCTTGGCGAAGTCGGTAGTAGGCCGCGCCTTGAATGAGCGTGGTATCTCAAAATGTCTGCCCTTGTATTTGCCGGTAATAATTCTCATCGTCCCTTGATATAAAGCGTTTGCAGGTCGTAGGGCATCGCCTTGATGGCTGTCACGGGATGACGGTTGAAGTCGGCCACAGGATTAATGACGTAGGCATTTTTCAGAAAACGGCGCAGTTCGTTGAGGAGCCATTCCTGTTCAGGTATCTCGCCTACGATGTGCAACTCGTCATGCTCTGGCTCCAGTTGCAACTGTTTCCATACGTAAAGCAGGAAATAGAGTGAGTCGTGGGCACGGCTGGCATCAAACGAATTACAGAACTTAAACCTGTTCTGCTGGAAACTGAATATCTCCAAGCGCTTTTCGTGGAAGTATCCGTACAACTTATTGCGGTTGCCCGTAAAGCTGCGCTGATGCAGATGGCGCCATACGGCCGACATCGCTATCACGATATTTGCATCTTGAAAATGATCATCAATAACCAGTTTCAGGTCTTTGCTAATTGCAAATACAGCCACGCTGTTCAAGTCGGGTAATACATTATAGCAAACAACAGACGGCTCTTTGCTGGGGAAGGCGTGACGATAGAGCGTATCCTTCTGCTCTTCATTGAAACTTTCCACAGGCACCATTAGCACATCAGAATCAAGCATCACCCTTACGCGCTGATGGTGATTCATCAGTAGTTCACTGGTCTTAAATGCTTCGCGCAGGTTGGCTGCCATTGACACACCGCTTCTCACGACGTATGGCTCAAACAGTACGTCAGTACCATCCGCAGTCGGTTCGGAGAACGACATCGTCCCCCTTCCGATGCGGATGGTCATCCGTTGCTTTGTATTACCGATTTCAGGCATCTTATTAGTTGTTGTATTCCTGCCAAGACTTGATCTTGATGTCGTCGAGACTCATGGCGGTGAAGGCTTCGATGAAGGCCTTTGCCAAGCGGACGTTAGTCATCAGAGGAATGTTATGGTCGATGGCACCACGACGAATCTTATAACCGTTGGTCAACTCGCGAGAGGTGTGGTTCTTAGGCACGTTGATCACCAAGCCAACCTTGTGCTGCGAGATGAGATCCATCACGTTGTTGTCGCCAGCTTCATCAGGCCATGCCACAGAGATAGCCTTCACACCGTTGTCGTTGAAGAACTTAGCAGTACCACCAGTAGCGTAGATGGTGTAGCCCTTCTTAGCCAACTGCTGAGCAGGCTCAAGCAGAGAGACCTTACCCTTAGCACCGCCAGAAGAAATCAGCACGGCATCCTTAGGAATAGAGTAGCCAGTAGCGATGAGCGAGTTGAGCAGAGCCTCGTTGAGGTCGTCACCCAAGCAGCCTACCTCACCAGTAGAACTCATATCAACACCCAGCACGGGGTCAGCATTCTGCAGACGGGCAAACGAGAACTGAGAGGCTTTTACGCCGATACGGTCGATGTCGAACTCACTCTTCTCAGGCTTCTGATAGGGGGCGTCAAGCATAATCTTCGTAGCTGTCTCAATGAAGTTGCGCTTCAGAATCTTAGATACGAAGGGGAACGAACGAGAGGCGCGCAGGTTACACTCAATAACCTTCACCTCACGGTTCTTAGCTAGGAACTGGATGTTGAACGGTCCGCTGATGTTGAGCTCGGCTGCAATCTTATGAGCAATCTTCTTAATCTGACGAATGGTAGAGAAGTAGATATGCTGAGCAGGGAACACCATCGTGGCATCACCAGAGTGTACACCAGCGTACTCCACGTGCTCAGAGATGGCGTATTCAATCACCTCGCCCTTGTCGGCAACGGCATCAAACTCAATCTCCTTAGTCTCTGTCATGAACTTCGAAACCACCACGGGGAACTCCTTCGACACCTCAGTAGCCATATTCAGGAAGCGCTGCAACTCCTCTTCATCGTAGCACACGTTCATAGCAGCACCAGAGAGTACATAAGAAGGACGCACGAGGACGGGATAGCCCACCTTGTCAACAAACTCCTTCACGTCATCGAACGAGGTCAGCGCACGCCATGCGGGCTGGTCGATGCCGAGCTTATCAAGCATAGCCGAGAACTTGTCGCGGTTCTCTGCACGGTCGATATTCACTGGTGAGGTACCCAGTACGGGCACGCCCTGACGATAGAGCTTCATGGCAAGGTTGTTAGGAATCTGACCACCCACAGAGACAATCACACCGCGAGGCTGTTCGAGATCCATTACATCGAGCACACGCTCCAGTGACAGCTCATCGAAATACAGACGGTCACACATGTCGTAGTCGGTCGATACGGTCTCAGGGTTGTAGTTGATCATGATAGACTTGTAACCCAGTTTGCGAGCCGTATTGATAGCATTCACAGAACACCAGTCGAACTCTACGCTGGAACCGATGCGATAAGCACCAGAACCAAGCACAACAACCGATTTCTCATTATTATAATAGGTGATATCGTGAGCCACAGCGTATTTCTCGCCTTCCATATTACCAAAAGCAGGCACATGGGTGTAGGTGAAGTAGAGATAGTTAGTCAGCTCAGGATGCTCTGAGGCAACGGTAGGAATACGCTTAACAGAAGGCACGATGCCACGCTGCTTACGAATCTTACGTACCTCAAGGTTCTCCTTCTCCATGTTGCCACCCTGAGGCTTCAGTACGAAGCGGGCAATCTGGAAGTCAGAGAAGCCGCAACGCTTCACCTCCAGCAGCAGCTCGTCGGAGATCTCTTCCAACTTATTGTATTTCTGCAACTCGTGCTTCAGGTCTACGATGTGCTTCAG
>CAZIKA010000098.1:0-9457 GCA_964539705.1 uncultured Prevotella sp.
GGCGTTATGTTGACCTCTCAGGTCTGGGTAAGGTGAGCAAGCTCGGCTTTGAACTCTCAAGTAGCGATAATGGTGAGTGGGGCATGAACACACCTGCTTACTTCTGCTTCGACAACTTTGGTGCTGTGGGTGTGGAAGTTCTGCCTGAGAAGAATGTGGAGTTCCCATTGGAGATTGCCACCTTCGAGGATATCGAACTGGCAGAGGAGAGTCATATGAGTATTTCTACCAAGGACGATGAGACACGTAGCTCATTTACCAGTGGTGACTTTGAGTTTGCTACAGGTTGCAACAGCGAATGGGCTTCATGGTGGTTCTTCGGTTATGCCAATCAGACTGATACAACCTACGCTTCTTTGGCTGACCAGTGGAAGAATATCGTGGGTGGTGGCTATGATGGTTCTAAGAACTATGGCGTGGCTTATTGTTCTTCGTATAACGGTCCTAGCTATGTGACTGTACAGAATCACGATAGTATCACTGTTCCTGGCTTCTATATCACCAACTCGGCATATACCTACACCTCAATGACTCAGGGCGATGCTTATTCTAAGCAGTTCGCTAAGGGCGACTGGTTCAAACTGACCATCAATGGTTATAATGCTAAGGATTCTCTGATTGGTTCGAAGGATTTCTACCTGGCTGACCTGCGTGATGAGGCTACAGCTTATATCATCAACGATTGGCGTTATGTTGACCTCTCAGGTCTGGGTAAGGTGAGCAAGCTCGGCTTTGAACTGTCAAGTAGCGATAATGGTGAGTGGGGCATGAATACACCTGCTTACTTCTGCTTCGATAACTTCGGTGCAGAGGGCGTAGAAGTTCTGCCTGAGAAGAACATTGAAACAGCTATTAGTGAGTTCTCTGTTTCTAAGACACAACCGATGCGTTACTATGACTTGAAGGGCGTGAATACGGACAAGATGCACAAGGGCATGAATATTGTACGTATGCCTGATGGCTCTGTTCGTAAGATTGTTGTGAAGTAAACCAATGAAGAAGAGAATTTCTTATATCCTCATTCTATCAGTCATCGTGTTGCTATCTTCCTGTGGCGGGCATGAGTCCCGCCAGCAGGAAGATGGCGACACGCTGGCTTTACGTTATTCGTCGCTGCTCACCATCGTGGAGCACGACGGCTATACCGTTGCTGATATCAGTAATCCGTGGAAGCCAGGCAAGCTCCTCCACCGTTACTATCTGGTGCCGAGAAATGATTCTCAAACCTCAAACTTCCAAGATGGTACCGTCATCGAGGTTCCCATTCAGCGTGCTGCTGTCTTTACGACTGTTCATTGCGCCTTGCTGACAGAACTGGGCTTGGGCAGTCATATCGTGGGGGTGGCTGATGCGAAGTATATCAAGGTACCTTATATTCAACAACAGATTGCGGCAGGATGTATCGTGGATTGTGGTAATGGTCTGAACCCTGTTGTTGAAAAGATTATGGATGTGAAGCCTGAGGTCATCATGTTGTCACCGTTTGAAAATAGTGGTGGCTACGGCAAGACGGAGGATATTGGCATCCCCTTGATAGAGTGTGCCGAGTATATGGAGGCATCACCGTTGGCGCGGGCTGAGTGGATGCGCTTCTATGGCCTGCTCTTTGGTGAGAGTGAGAAAGCCGACAAGCTCTTCCATGAGGTGGACAGCAGCTATACAGCCCTCAAGCGTCAAGCTCAGAAGGCTGGTGAGGGACGCTCCGTTATCCTTGATAAGATTACGGGCTCTGTGTGGTATATGCCTGGCGGACGTAGCACCATCGGACAGATGCTTCAAGATGCAGGTGCCCGTTATCCGTGGGCATCTGATGAGCAGAGCGGTTCACTGTCTCTACCTTTCGAAACGGTGCTCGAAAGGGGAGGAGAGAGTGATGTGTGGATGCTGCGCTATTCCAGCAACCATGATCTGACTTTCGATGAGCTACTCTCCGAATATCATGGCTACAGTCAGCTGAAGGCGTTCCGCAATCACGAGGTCTATGGCTGTAATGTGGAACTGTCGCAGTTTTACGAGGATACGCCCTTCCATCCTGACCGCCTGCTCTGCGATTTCCTGCAAATTTTGCATCCTGATATAATAGGATTGCCCTCGCTGCGTTATTTCTTGCCCCTTGCTCCTATCTCCTCGCCCCTTTATAAAAATGAAAAAAGGAATAGTCATTAATTGCCTGTTGGCATTGATGGTTGTCGTGCTGTTGGCTGTCAACCTGGCCGTGGGGTCGGTATCCATACCGCTCCGCGATGTAATCAGTATTGTCACTGGTCATGAGTCAGCCCGTCCTTCCTGGCAGTTTATTATCATGGAGAGTCGACTGCCACAGGCTATCACCGCAATGCTCTGCGGCGGGTCGCTGGCTGTTAGTGGTTTGATGCTCCAGACGGCTTTTAAGAATCCCCTTGCAGGCCCCAGCATCTTTGGTATCAATAGTGGTGCCGGTGTGGGCGTGGCATTGGTGATGCTCGGTCTGGGAGGCTCACTCTCTGTTGGTTCCGTCAGCATCACGGGCTTCATGGCTGTCCTTGCTGCCGCCTTTGTAGGAGCAATGGCTGTGATGGGACTCATCTTCCTCTTTTCTACGATGGTGCGCAATAACGTGATGTTGCTCATCGTAGGCATCATGATTGGCTATATCGCCAATAGCGTGGTGGCACTACTTAATTTCTTTGCCACCGACGAGGGCGTCAAATCCTATATGGTATGGGGCATGGGCTCCTTTGGAGGCGTTCCGATGAGCCAGATACCTCTTTTTGCCTCGTTCTGTGTGTTGGGATTGGTGGGTGCTCTGCTTCTTGTAAAACCCCTTAACGCTTTGCTTCTTGGCGAACAGTATGCTGCGAATCTAGGGGTCAATACCCATAGGGTGCGCAACTGGCTCATCATCGTCACAGGACTTCTCACAGCTATCACCACCGCCTATTGTGGCCCTATCATGTTCATTGGTTTGGCGGTCCCTCATATTGCCCACCTGTTGTTCCGCCAGGCAGATCATCGCATCCTCATGCCCGGCACCATCCTCTGTGGTGCTGTCATTGCCCTTCTCTGCAATGCCATCTGCTTCCTGCCGGGCGAATCGGGCGTCATTCCCCTGAATGCCGTCACTCCTGTGATGGGTGCTCCCGTCATCATCTATATCATTGCCAAGGGCAGATGAAATAAGAAACGGGTCAGGAGCAATGCTCTCGACCCGTTTCCGTTTATGGATTTAAATGTTTGTTTTTGGGGGGATCAGTCTTTTTACAGACTGTAGATGGCACCTTTTGCCATGAGTTCGTTAGCTTCATGCCAACTTTTTGCGATGGTCTTTACCATCTTCTTTGCAATCTTTTTCATTTTCATTTCCTTTCTTTCTTTAATCCATCCGACCGCTTGTCGGTGGGGCATCTGTTAATATGTTATCCTTCTAATTGGATGCAAAGGTACATCTTTTTCTTTTTCTCGCCAAAGGAATGCCTATTTTTGTTCAAATTTTCTATATTTAAGTGATTAATGTCAATTCTTTTGTAACTTTTTTGGTATTTTTCTTCTTTATTTCGTTTTTTCTGCTTATCTTTACCCCCGATAAAGAATGAATGAGACTGTTTAACCTAAAAACATAAGTGCGATATGAAAATGAAAAATGTATTGTTGAGCTTACTGGCTCTTATGATGATTGCCCTTGCTGGGGCAAGTATTAGTGCTTGTGGTGATGACAAAGACGAGGGAGGCGGCGGTTCAGGCATCAATGGTACTTGGACGGGTGTGATAGATGGTATGTCGTTGACAGTGACATTCAAATCTGATTACACAGGCATTTGGACAACCAAGTATGAGAGTACTTATTATGGCACACGTTCGGAGAGTGGTACCTTTACCTATACTCTAAGTGGTACTAACAAGGGTATGGTTGTGGTCAAGAGTTTGAATAACGATTACTACAGCTATTATTATGGTGGAAGTAGTTCCCGCATCTATTCTTTCACTATCGAAGGACGTAGTATGACACTTTACCAGAACGATAGTTATGTCACGACCTTAACTCAAACAGCTGGCGCGACAGTTAATACCGGCGACGATAACGGGAACCAAGGGTCAAACACTAGCGTTGTCGGCACTTGGTCGGGAACTGAGGAAGGCGGGTATGACCAACTCGTCGTCACTGTCAAGGCTGACGGAACTGGCACCTATGTGCTTACGGACAAAGGCTATTATACTACATACGATACTCAGTATGGTACCTTAACCTATGTGATGGAAGGCACTTCCAGGGGCAAGGTGTACATCAAAATTAATTCCAGCTACTATTCCGATAGAATTGCCGAATATTATTTCGTGATAGAGGGAAACAAGATGTATCTGTATGAGGACGGTTATGGTGACGACCTCGAATGGGTGCTGACAAAACAGTAATCAATGTTTCGTTGGGATTTGTCCTCTCATAAAACAGTAGTGGGGATCTTACCCCTCTTTATTGCGATTCTGACAGCCTGCTTGCTATGCATTGACACTGCAAGCGGGTTGTCATTTCGTTGGGTGACAGCTCCCTTGTTTACTGCTATTCTTATTAGTTGGCCAACGATTTTTATCCCAGACCGATGGCGTGGCATCGTTCAATTCGTAGTGGGTGAGATTCTCATTGTAGTCTGTCTCGTAGACTGCTTCTGCCAGGAGTTTTTCGGTTCGCCTATCACACCCCAGATCCTGTCGAATATCATACTTACTGATTGGCGAGAGACACAAGAGTTCTTTTCTGCTTTTGTCAATATCTCGATACTGTCCCATTGGCGTATCACTGCCCTTCTCTTCGTGGCTCTCTTGTTGCCATCGGCACTGCTATTACAGGATGAGATAGACAAACGGCTTCCCCTTGGCAAGAAAACCAGCTATGCAGGTCTTGTCGTTTTCGTGCTCTGTCTGTTTTTTGAATTCCTCCCCCTGTTCCGATACGCTCAGTTGTTCTTCCAGCAAGGCGATTTCCAAAGGATGGAGGGACTCATTTTCCGTCAGTACCACGCAGAGGTACCTACGCCCTTGCACCGTTTCCTCTTTGCCTATTACTCCTTAAACCAGTCATCGCATACGTTGGAGGACGTTAAACGCACCACGTATTCTGCACAGGTTGACAGCTGTTCCTTCCGATCGCCCCATATCGTGTTGGTGGTAGGCGAGAGTTACAACAAGCACCATTCTACCCTTTATGGCTACCGCTTACCGACTACCCCTTTGCAACAAAAGCGAAAGGACGCAGGCGATTTGTATGTGTTCAATGATGTGGTGAGCCCGTGGAATATCACCAGTAACGCCATGCTCGGCATCTTCTCCCTTTGGGAGTATGGCCTGAATGAAGCCATAGGCGAGCGTCCGCTCGTTCCTGTGCTGTTCCGTCGGGCTGGCTATCAGGTTAATTTCTTCTCTAATCAGTATCTTCTCCGAGGCTTTCGAAAGGGGTTCACCAATCAGGCCGGCCATTTCTTTCTGGCTGATATTGAACTGAGCGATTCGCTGTTCACCTATCGCAATGAGAAGACCAGTAAGTACGATTTGGGGCTGGTGGATCAGGTACGTGATTACAAACGGCAGCACGGTCAGTCGCCCTATACCTTGGATATCCTGCACCTCATAGGGCAGCACTTTGAGTATTCAGAGCGCTATCCCAAGTCCTATACGACTTTCTCTTTAGCCAATTATCAAGAAAAGAATCTCAGTGCTGCTGACAAGACTATTCTGATGCAATACGACCAGGCTACGTATTATAACGACGTCGTGCTCGACAGCATCATCAGTCTGTATCAGGGCGACAATGCCATCGTGCTCTTTGTCTCCGATCACGGCGAGGAAGCCTTTGATGAGGGTTCCGTTAGCGGCCGACTGTTTCAGGAACCCACCGCCTCTCAAGCACGCTATGAGTTCGAGGTTCCTATGTGGATATGGTGCTCAGACAGTTATCGTCAGAGCCATCCGGATGTCATACGTCTTATCAGGGAGTCTGTCAACAAGCCCTTCCTTTCTGATGGTATGCCGCAATTATTACTTTCTTTGGCAGGCATCTCTTGTCCGTGGCGTGATGACACGCGCAATCTCCTCTCCCCCCGCTATCAGCCCAAAAAGCGCATCATCGGTGGCAGCGTTGATTACGATGAACTCATGCAAGATTCTGTTCAGTAACATAAAATACCCTATTCCGCTACCTGAGACCTAAAACGAAAATATACAATTAGTTATGCTACATATCATGCTTTTAGCAGCACTCCTTCCGCCAGCATTGTTGTGGCTGTACATCTGGAAGAAAGACCCACAGAAGGAACCGACCCGCTGGTTGGTGAAGGCCACGTTGTGGGGCGTGGCGATATGTGTCCCCGTAGCCATCGTGGAGTTGGCAATCCAGGGCATCCTGTTTGGAGGAGGAGACATCGAGTTCACGAACCTCTTCCAGTCTACGGCGAATGCTTTTTTAGTTGCTGCTATACCAGAAGAGGGTGCCAAACTGTTGGCCCTATGGCTAGTGCTACGTAAGAACCCCTTCTTTGACGAGCATTTCGATGGCATCGTCTATGCCGTTTGCGTGGGACTGGGCTTTGCAGCCATCGAGAATGTGGGTTATGTGTTCTCAGAAGAGGACTGGGTAGGCGTTGCTGTGGCCCGTTCTCTGTTGGCGGTGCCAGGCCATTATACCTTTGCCGTCCTGATGGGCTACTATTATGCAATGTATCATTTTGTGGAACGATCCACAAAAAATGCCGTCCTGATGTTTCTGGTTCCCATGATGGCTCACGGCATCTATGATACCTTTGCCATGAGTGCCGCTGTCGATCCTTATGTCGGTGTTATCTGCTTCTTGGCTCTCATCGCTTTTTGTGTCAAGATGCACAGGGTGGCGTATAAAAAGATTGTGGCTCAGATAAATAGACACTAGTGACCTATGTTAGTAAAAACAGCTAGTCCCAATCGTCAATTTTAAAATAGACATCCTCTTGTGTCGTAGCGTCATAGTCGCTCCAGTAGTCAAAGAAATCTTGTGCCTGAGGCGGCAGCATGCTTTGTGCCTCTAGGAAAATCCGTTCCGTCTGCTGACGTTCTACGGCCTCGTCGCGTAGGTTCGTGTAGAAGTCACGCCACTCGTCCCAGTCGGATTCATATTTCTCACAAAAGAACGAGTCGTACCACCCGTCGCCAGCCCTGTACTCCCAACTGTCTCGCCCATGGGCATCCGAGAGTCCCATTTGTCGCTCCACGTCATCAATGCGCCTGCCTATCACCTCGCAGATGCCGTCGGATATCACATCTTTCAGTCTGACGTAATCCGTGTTGAACCATACGCCAATCCAGTCGTCGTAGTCCTTGGAGTGTATCTGTGATAGTACGAACTTCCATATCTTCAATGCCCACATCGGGTGATGGGCCTCCGCACAGAGGTCGCCAATGATGAGTCCCTTTTGCGCCTTTCGCCCACAGGTTGAGGCACAGCGGATGGGGTGTATCTCATGGTTCACAATATCCCTCAATATACGGGCTTCCAGGTGCGTAACAGCACCATTGGGTGTGCAGCCGCACACCCAATTCGTTATTCTTTTTCTCATAAGATAAAATAATTTAGTTTCGCTAGCTTAATTTTAGGAGCAAGGGGCATGGGGCACCTCTTGCCCCTTGCTTCTTGCCCCTAGAGAAATTAAAAACCTATTCTTGCGCGTTTGCGTGGCACCTCTATAGGTACGATATCCTCAGGAATCATCAAAAGCAGATCCGCCTTGTCCTTTGGCTGCTTTTTGACGCATCTGGTGGCATGTTGGATATAGATACGTTCCAACTGGTTAGAGACGAATCGGGCGTTGCCCCATGTCTCAGCATCACGCACTTGATAGGCCTGTGTCAATATGCCGATATATTTCTCCCATGCCGTCGGGGTTAACTCATATCCGTATTCCTTCAGCCTGCGTCGGCTAATCTCCAACAGTTCATCAACGCTGAAGTCAGGAAACTCAAACTTGTTGGGGAAACGCGACTGCAATCCCGGGTTGCTGTCCAGCAGCTTCTGCATCGGTTCCTTGTAGCCACAGAGTACGATGGCGATGTCCCTTTGTGTCTCATCAGCCAGGATGTTCATCAGCAGTTGAATCACCAGTTTCCCTGGGTCACTCTCGTGCTTACCATTCAGCAGGTAGGCCTCGTCAATCATCAGCACGCCTCCTTTCGCCATATCCAGTACTTGTCTCATCGAACGCTCTTCGTCGCCCCATAGAGTACCGATAAATGTGCCGCGATCACACACCACCACATGACCTTTTGACAGCGCTCCCGCTTGACGCAGCAACGAACCGAAAATCTTGCAGACGGTAGTCTTTCCTGTTCCAGGTCTCCCCAGAAAGACACTATGGAGCGATACCTCATGCTGCTTTCTGTTAGGAAACAGCTCTCGCATCATCTTGTTATAACTGGTCAGGGCCACCAGCTCATCCATCCTCCGTTTGATATCTTCGCATCCCACCAGCTTTTCCAGTTCCTCGCGTGGGTTGGCAATAGGCCTTAGAATCTCTACCTTCACGCTGACGTTCAAGTTCTGTTCTATCTCACCAACAGGTATTACAACGTCGTTCATGTCGTAGTCGTCCTCCTCATCCTCTTCCTCATCATCCGTGATTCCGTCAAATTCGTCCGATTCGTGTTCGTCTTCAGAATCCGTGGTTCCGTCTTCCTCCTCATCTACGATCTCCATATCCTGACTGATGAACTTGTCAAGCAATCTTTCGAAAGCTTCGTTGTCAGCCCAGTCCTCGTCCTTGATGAGGTCCTTTACTGGTGTGGGTGGATCCGCAAAGGGATTCTTGTCAGGCATCAAGTCTGAGGTCGCCTCAATGATGGTATCTACGTAGGCTTTGCCCTCCAGATTGACATCCCCGTTTACCACAATCTTCTTGTATTTCAGCCTTTTTAGTTCATCAATCACCATGATATGATGATTGCTCCATAGCCATCTCAACTCATCGCTGTTCGTGATCTCTGCCTCTGTCAGCAAGACGCCCAGGATCTCAGCATCAGCATCCTTTTCCCGTAGACGTTCTCTTAGCAGATGTACGGTTTCGGCCAGTTTCCCCACCGCACTGATACGTGGTTCACAACCCTCAGATAGGATGATTGGGTCAAGCGTGTCCGATTCCTCATAGATATTTTCATCGCCGTGTCCGCAGCTGTCCAGGCATACCACAACCACATTTTTGTTAAAGGCATAGATATAGATATCGTAGTTCTGTAGATAGGGAGCAAGTCCTTTTAGGTGTGTAGAATATACAAAGTAGTTCGCAGCCATCAATTCCATGTGTTTCCAGATAGTAGTTTTTGTCTGTACCTTAAAATCATTAATCAGTCTGTTCTTATTATACATCATAGTCATCCTTTTATTTATGTTCTTCTCGGTTAATAATCAATATGCCCTTTGAAAAAAGGGCGCAAGAGTCTTCGGGCAAATGCCGAAGCATCCACCCTT
>CAZIKA010000099.1:0-1356 GCA_964539705.1 uncultured Prevotella sp.
CGTTCTGCCCTACATGTTGGCCTTTGCTGCAGGAGCCATGTTCTACGTCGTTGTCGAGGAACTGATTCCAGAAGCCAACGAGGGCGAACACTCCAATCTCAGTACCATCGGTTTTGCCATCGGCTTCGTCTTGATGATGGTGCTTGATGTAGTATTAGGTTAGTTGCTCCTAATATATCACAAATTATTCCTCCGTATCGCACTGATGAATCACATCGAGCACCCCATTTTGGCGAGCTGCCGGATCGAGGGGCGAGAACCGGCAGCTCGAGGGCTTGCAAATGCAGGTCAGGGCTTTTGTGGAAAATATATTGAATGGCTATGCCATGAAGTGCTTGATGTTACGGGCTGACGTCACCTTGGCATCGTAGCGAACGGTTACCTCACGAGTGCGTGGGTTCCACTTGGCATCTATCACGCCCTTCATATTCTCGGCCTTAGCAACGACCTTCCGATAATTCTCGTGACGACTTACCTTGAAGGTGCAGGTCTTCACCTCTGGACGATAGACGTTGCCTTTGTGGTAGTTATCGTGAGATAGTGCCCTGTCTACCTTGTCGAAGTGTGAGTCACCCTTATGGTTATTAACTACAACGGCCTTATCGTTTCTGTCGTTGCGTGGATTGTTCTTATTACCTGCCATTGCTGGCATTGCGGTTGTGAGTGCCATCAACATTGTGGCTGCGATCACCTTATTCAAAGTCTTCATAATTTTCTCTCCTATAATTTAAGTAAGACATTTAGTTCTGAATCACGTTGCAAAGATAAGGCGAAAGTATGGGATATGAAAATGAATTTTCCTATTCTGCAAGGTGAAAATCCCTAATCTTTCATGGGGAAATCCCCCCAGACCACAAAGTCCTTTCGTTAAATATTAGTTAATAATCACCTATCATCTATTGTTTTCCGACAAATGATATTATATTTGTAACCAAAATAATGCGAGCATTAAGAAACAGATATGAACATTGAGCAAGTTCGAGAACACACATTGTCACTCCCTGGTGTAACCGAAGACCAGCCGTTTGGTGATGATAATATCACCTTCCGCTTGGAAGGGAAGATCTTCATGTGTCTCTGGTTAGGAAGTGACAAGCAAGAGATAAAGGATTCTGAGCTAAGACTAGCCCTGAAACTGGCACCAGAAAGGAATGAGGAACTAAGGGCACAGTTCTCTGCTGTAACACCAGCCTGGCATTGGAACAAAAAACATTGGAGCGATGTCTATTATGAGCAGTTGGAAGACTCGCAAGTCATGGAATGGATTAAAGAGTCCCATCATCTTGTAGCATCGAAACTTCCAAAGGCTATTCGTCAGAAGTATAACATCAATAAATAGGCGATGACGCAACAATT
>CAZIKA010000099.1:1456-7191 GCA_964539705.1 uncultured Prevotella sp.
TGTCCTTGAACTTGCCCGCCACAGCATGACAGGCAACATACTAAAAACTGTGGGTTCCAAAAGATACTCACGCTCGGAAAAACTCAAATATAATTTGGCTTTTCGCTTGCTTATTCGTACCTTTGCGGGCAGAACCCCCCAAAAAACGATGTTGATGGACGACAGACAATATCTCCTATCACTTATACGTGAGGGTGAGCACCAACAGCAGGACTTCAAGTATCGTGTATCCGATGCCTTGAAGCTGGCTAAGTCTGTATCGGCTTTTGCCAATACGGATGGTGGACGATTGCTGATTGGTGTTCGTGACGATGGCAATATGTCTGGTGTCCGTGACGAGGAAGAAATCTACATGATGCACCAGGCTGCTTACCGCTATTGCCGTCCAGAAGCCAGCATCAAGTTTGATACGTACCATGTTGACGGGCGTACTATTGTTATAGCTACTGTGCCTCCCTCTGACCGCCGTCCCATCTGCGTGGTTAGTGACGACGAAAAGCCCAAGGCCTATATCCGTATTGCAGACGAGAATATTGTTGCTTCACCAATACATTTAGTCTTATGGCGTGAGTCGCAGAATACGCAGGGCAGCATGCTGACCTATACCGATGCCGTGAGAAAGATTCTCGATGTGCTACAAGACCAGGAGCTCCCACTCAACCTTATTGTGCACCATTCCCGTATTCCCCGCCCCAAGGTTATCAAACTGCTGGCCCGACTCATCCGCTTTCAGGTAGTCCATTGGGAATACCGCAATCAGCAGTTCATATTTAGTGTTTAGATAAACTTTATTCTAACAGAGAGCAGATGATTCAGGACGAACTGATATACCAGATAGAGACGCACCTCGGGCATGTGCCAACATTAGAACAGCGTCAGGCGCTGCAGGTCTTTGCAGCGTTTATGACTGATCGTGACGAGCAGTCGGTGATGATCCTACGTGGCTCTGCAGGTACGGGTAAGACGACGCTGGCATCGGCTATCGTCAAGGCGATGCTTGCCATGAAGCAAAAACTGGTACTGATGGCGCCTACGGGGCGGGCGGCAAAAGTCTTTTCCAATTATTCTGGTACCCCTGCGTTTACTATCCACAGGCGCATCTACCGTCAGAAAACGGCGGGCGACCTCTCTACTTTCAGTCTTGGATTCAATGCTGCTCAGGATACGCTCTTTATCGTGGATGAGGCTTCGATGATAGCTAACGGCGAGTCACCGTTGCTCGATGACCTGATACGCTTTGTGTATAATTACAAGAACTGTAGGCTGATGCTCATTGGTGACCGTGCACAGTTGCCACCCGTGGGTGAGGAGGAGAGTCCTGCTCTGATGGCTGGTGTGTTACAGGGCTATGGGATGAAGGTCTTTGAGTGCGACCTCAACGAGGTGCTCCGTCAGGCTGAAGACTCTGGTATCCTGTGGAATGCGACGAGGATTAGGGAAGAAGTGCAGGAGTGTAGGAGTATAGGAGTGCAGACATTAGTTCTTCCCAAGATATGTTTCTCTGGTTTCGAGGATATCCAGGTGATGCCCGGCGATGAGTTGATAGAATCGCTGGCGTCGAGCTTCAGTAGAGTGGGGAAGGACGAGACGATGGTGGTGACGCGTAGCAATAAACGGGCGAATATCTACAATCAGGGCATCCGTAACAGGGTGTTGGATTGTGAGGAAGAACTCTGTCGAGGCGACCGTATCATGATTGTAAAGAATAACTACTATTGGATTAAGGGCGAGGGCATTCAGAGTAATGAGGAAAGGGGATTGTCATTCATTGCCAATGGTGATATTGCCGTTGTACAGCGTGTCCGACATACCCACGAGCTCTATGGTTTCCGCTTTGCAGAAGTCACAATGACCTTTCCTGACTATGATAACTACGAGCTGACGGCTATCACGATGCTTGATACGCTGACTACCGAGGCACCAGCACTGACTCGTGATCAGCAGGAACAATTATATAATAAGGTGCTGGAGGACTATCAGGACATTCCCTATAAGGCCGATCGTCTGAAGAAACTGAAGGACGACAAATACTACAATGCCCTGCAGATTAAATTTGCCTATGCCGCTACCTGTCATAAGGCTCAAGGCGGTCAGTGGGCACATATCTATTTAGATCAAGGTTATATGACCGATGATATGCTGACCTCGGATTATTTCCACTGGCTCTACACCGCTCTGACGCGAGCCACAGAAAAGGTCTTTTTAGTGAATTGGCCTAAGACTCAGGTGGAATAATAGGCGAAAAGAACTGAAATAGAAAGAATATGAAACATCAGGGATAATTGAGTTAGAGCGTTTTTCGTAATTTTGCAGGCAGAAAAATAACTAACTAAATTATTCAATATGAAACGCTTTCTACTTTTATTGTCTTTAACCCTTTTCGTTGTCTTGCACTCTTCTGCTTGGAAGAAAGACTCTCTTTTCATTGACGTGAACGGTCAGAAAAGAAACATGATAGTGTTTACTCCTAAAGTGATGCAGGACAATATGCCGTTGTTTATTGTGACTCACGGTATGAACCAGAACCCTGAATATCAGTACGGAAGTGACAAGCTGTACGAGATGATTGATACGGCAAAATTTGTAGTCACATATCTGCGTAGTAATGGTAGCACATGGGATACTGGTGGCACCAATGACCAGACCTTTGTTACTAAGGCCATCGACGATATGGCAACACGTTTTAATATTGACAAAGACCGTGTGTATTGGTCGGGCTTCTCAATGGGGTCGATGCTGATTCACCATTGCATCGCCAATATGCGTACCAAGATTGCTGCCTTCGCTCCTACCAGCGGTATCCAATTCTCTGAGCAGCCTTGGAACAACTGTGGCAATCCTCTTAACTTGTTGGAGGTGATAGCCTATGGCGATGATGTCTTTGGCTATGAGAAATACGGTATTCATAGCTATATAGAGAACTATGCTAAGCACGCCGCTCATAAGAGATACACGAAGACGATAGGTTATAAAGCCAAGAGCAGCAACTGGCAGGATGGTGATCTGGAGCAATGGACTGGTAGTGCCAACGGCGGCGAGGTATGGCTGTTCTCTTATAACAACGGTGGCCACTGGCCCTCAGATCAGAACCGTTTCCTCATCTGGAACTTCTGTAAGCGATTTACATTGAACCAGCCTACGGCAAGAATCGCCCTCCCCGCAGGCGAGATGACCCATCTCTACATGGGACCTAAAGACGAGGCCTCATACCCAGATGTCACAGTCAAGGCAGCTGGAAAGGTCTATGATGGTAGTAAGGTAGCAAAGGTGGAGATCTATGATGGGAAGACACTGATAGACACGGCGAAAGCTGTTCCTTTCCAGACAACGCTGACGGCACCTGCTGTTGGCAATCACAACCTGCGTGTAGTGGTTACTGATACCAAGGGCAAGTCGGGCGAAGGCTCTTGTCTGCTCTCATGTCTCTCCAAACAGACCACCTACACCTTCAGTACGCGCTTTAAGGTAGAGAACTGCGTGCCGCAGGACTGGTATGTATCTGATGGTACAACGAAGCGAGCAGGTGGCGGTCTGTCATTCACAGGCGGCTGTCGTGTGCTGCGTTTCACTGGCACAACCAAAGGTTTTGAATACGGCATACTTGTTCAGAACGCAACTGGTAAGGCGAAGGCTGCTTTCGCGAAATTCGGTACCAGCAATGCTCGTTCTACGATGACCCTGCATTCAGGACATTATATCGTGAAATACAAGGTGTGCAACTGGAACCAGCCTAACTTCACCCCAGTGACGGTGGCTATCGAGAAAGCTGCGGATGGTCAGGAGGTGGCTTCTACGGTCTATACGCCTACTGTTAATCTCAAAAGCAGTACCGTAGACAAGTTCTCGACGGCTCTGCAGTCGTTTGAGTTTGATATCCCTGAGACGGGCGACTATGTCCTTGCGTTCTATGCCGATGCAGCCAAGAATGCCGACTTCGTACTGGGAACGCTCACGATTCAGGCCAAGTCGTTTACTACGGATATCAAAGAGATAGAGACCACCTCTAAGTCGCTTCGTCAAAAATCCAATGTGCTTTACGACCTCAGCGGACGTCGTGTGGCAGACGAGAGCAAGAAGCACGGCATCTATATTCAGGGTGGCAGAAAGGTGGTCTATTGAAGAATGTCTGATGGTGTGACAGCGAAGGTGGTGGCACCGTGAGCTTCAAGGAATGCACGATCACGAAAGCCCCAAAGCACACTGATGCAGGGCAGTCCTACATTGCGGGCTGTTTGCAGATCCACATCGCTGTCGCCCACATAGACGGCATTGTGGCTATCAACACCCAGTTGACGGAAAGCCTCAATGACGGTATCTGGTGCAGGCTTTTTCCTGATTCCCTCAGCCTCGTGCTCGCCGATAGCCACTTCTACGCTATCAGGAAAGAAATGCTGGCAGAGCTCACGGGTGGCAGCATAGAACTTATTGCTGACTACAGCCACACGCTTGCCCCTTTTCCTGAGTTCTCTTAGCATTTCAGGAATACCATCGTATGGACGGGTGGTGTCAAGTGAATGCTCAAGGTAATACTCGCGGAAGGTCTTGAACGCAGCCTCGAAGTGTGGGTTGCTCTCACCATCTGGAATAGCTCGTATCATCAGCAGGCGTACGCCGTTGCCTACGAAATGGCGTACGTCTTCGCGTGTATGCTCAGGCATCCCGTATTGCCTTAGCGTATAATTAACAGCTGCTGCCAAATCGTCAAGGGTATTCAGCAGCGTGCCGTCAAGATCGAATATATAGGTGTCGTATTGTTGCATTTCGGCTGCGAAGGTACGAAAAATATTTGAGATTTGAGATTTATTTCGTAATTTTGCAGGCTGTATGGATGTGATAAGATTTCTGAAGGACTGGACGCTGCCTGTGTCGATGGGTATTGGAGCCGCTACATATCTAGTGTTCAACTATGTGCCGCAGCTGGATTCGGCTGCCACTTTTTTTGCGCCCGTCATGGAGGCCATCCTGCCGCTGTTTATGTTTCTGGTGCTTTTCGTGACCTTCTGTAAGGTGGACTTTCATAAGATGCGCCCTGTGTGGTGGCATCTGTGGGTGAGCATCTTTAATCTGCTATTCGTAGGAATCGTGATGGCTTTGATATTGGGATTGCGCTTGCAAAGCGACAAGCTCATTCTGATGGAAGCTCTTCTGATGTGTATCATTTCTCCCTGTGCTACGGCAGCTGCTGTGGTGACGCAGAAGTTAGGGGGCTCGTTGGAACAGATGACGACGTTTACTTTCCTGTCGAATTTCCTCACGGTATTGCTGGTGCCAGTGTGCTTCCCTATGATTGAGAAAGGTGCAGACATCTCGTTCATGGCAGCTTTCTCGAAGATATTGTATCAGGTGGTGATACTATTGGTGGTACCAATGGGACTGGCTTATGTGGTGAAGCATTTTATGAAAGGACTGCACGCCAGGATTATCGCCATCCGTGATTTGTCGTTCTACCTCTGGGGCTGTTCGCTGATGATTGTGACGGGCACTACGGTGAAGAATATCATCCATGCTGAGGCTTCCATCGTGCTTTTGTCGGCTATTGCTTTGTTGGGCTTGGTGCTTTGCGTTATCCAGTTTGCCGTGGGTCGCTTTATCGGACATTACTTCGGGCGTGCGCAGGAGGCTGGACAGGCACTTGGACAGAAGAATACGGCCTTTGCTATCTGGTTGGGAATCACCTATCTGAACCCACTGTCTTCAGTAGGCCCAGGCTGTTATATCCTTTGGCAGAATATCAT
>CAZIKA010000099.1:7291-9444 GCA_964539705.1 uncultured Prevotella sp.
TAGACGGATGGACGGAGAAGGGATACCATGATGCGTGCGGCATTCACGGGGGCTTTCTCTTTGCCTAAACGCTGCCAAACATCTTGGTAGCCCTTGAGCATTTGTTCACGATCGGGGCCATCAAGAATCTTTTCTAATTCGTGCTCAATGTTAGCCTGTGAAAAGCTGTCGGCTACCAGTTCGCGCACTACTTCTCGGTCGGCAACAAGGTTCACCAGCGAGATATACTTGACCTTTAGAATCTTTTTGCGCAACCAACCGATAAGTTGGGGTAGGGGTGTCTCATAGCACACCACTTGAGGCACGCCAAAAAGGGCAGTCTCAAGCGTTGCCGTTCCACTGGTTACAAGGGCGGCATGAGCTTCTGATAACAACTGGTAGGTCTGGTTTTTCACCAGTCGCACGTTGGTGCCTGCAATAAACTTCTCGTAGTAGGCATCATCAATGCTGGGCGCACCTGCAAGCACCAGTTCGTATTGGTCCTCGTATTTCTGAGCTGCACGAATCATCGTGGGCAGATTGTCCTTAATCTCCTGACGACGACTACCTGCCAGCAATGCGATGATGGGTTTGAGGTTCCCCCTTGCCCCTCGCTCCTCGCTCCTTGCCCCCAAAAACTCTTTCACCTCATCCGCTGTAGGATTGCCCACGTAATGGATGGGGTAGTGGTGTTTCTTCTCGAAGAAATCCACCTCGAAGGGTAGGATAGAGAAGAGCTCATCCACATCGCGCTTGATATTCTTGATGCGATACTCCTTCCACGCCCATATCTTTGGAGAGATATAGTAGAAGACTTGAGGTTTGAGGTTTCTGACCTCTTGCCCCATGCTCCTTCTTGCGTCCCTCCGGTAGCAAGCGTCCTTCGGCCGAGCGGCACCTTTCTTCTTATGCACATACTTCGCTATGCTGAGGTTGAATCCTGGATAATCCACAAGGATGACTACGTCGGGTTGCCACGCCGTGATGTCCTGTTTGCATCGCTTCATGTTGCTTAGAATAGTGGGCAGATGCAGGAGTACAGGGATGAAACCCATATAGGCCAGTTCGCTGTAGTGCTTCACCATCGTGCCACCAGCAGTCGCCATCAGGTCGCCACCAATAAAGCGGAACTCGGCTTCCGGGTCCTGCTCCTTCAGGGCAAACATCAGTCGTGAGGCATGCAAATCGCCCGAAGCTTCACCAGCTATGAGGTAATACTTCATTCTTCCCAACCGTCTTTTTGATTCATGAATGCGTAGGCGGTGAGGTCTATCTGTGTGGGGGTGATGGACACGTAGCCATTGTCCAATGCCCAGCGATCGGTATCCGTTGCCTCTGGCTCATCGTTATGATAATGACCTACCATCCACCAGTAGTCGTAGCCACGTGGGTGATGGAATTTCGAGGTCTCGTTCTCCCAAGTGCCGTAACTCATACGACAAACCTTGACGCCCTTGAATTCTTGAGCCACAGGGAAGTTGACATTTAGACAGATGCCCTTGGGCAGTCCCTCTTTGAGTACCTTTGCAGTCATCTTACGGATATAGGGGCGCAGGGGCTCAAAGTCAGCATCCTCACGATGATCACACAGGGAATAGGCCACGCTGGGGATATACTTCATACAGCCTTCCAGCGTGACGCCCATCGTGCCGCTATAGTGGGCATTCACAGAGGCGTTGTCACCGTGGTTGATACCACCTATCACCATATCTGGACGACGTGTGCAGATATTTGCCAATGCCATCTTTACACAATCCACAGGCGCACCATTACATGAATAAACAGACACACCCTCACGCTGCTCTCTGAGGGTCAGCGTGAGGGGTGTGGTAGCCGAGAATGCGCACGAAAAACCCGAGCGGGCTGAGTCTGGCGCACATACAATGATGTCGGCCATATCTTCCAGCATGGCAATCAGAGAGCGGATGCCCTTGGCCTGATAGCCATCATCGTTGGATATCAATATCAGTGGTCTCATAGTGTCAATAAAAGGTGTTTTAATAAAGGTTCTATTCTACCACGATGCCTTGCTCTTCGCAGAGTTTGAGGCTCATCTCCTTCAACTTAAACTTCTGAATCTTTCCACTTCCCGTCAGCGGGAACTGGTCGATGAAGAATACGTACTTTGGAATCTTATAGCGGGCAATCTTTCCGCGGCAGAACAACTGCACGTC
>CAZIKA010000100.1:0-9361 GCA_964539705.1 uncultured Prevotella sp.
TGCAACCCTTGAACCGAACATTTTCAGACCCTCGCTCATCACGGGTATGGACTATTGAGAAACGTCAGTTGTGGCAGATAGACACACTACACGCTGATTCGAAATTTGCATATACAGAACAAACAGGCCGAGAAGCCGGATTGAAAGATGAAGTTTTCTACTCTATAGTGCTCGATGATGATGGCATCCTATGGGTTGGATCAGCTAATAATGGTCTTTTCTTTGCTGATACCCGACAGAGCTATTATCACCGACTGGTATGCCAGCCAGCCCCAACAGTACGTGCTACCTACATAGACAGCAAAGATAATCTTTGGATTGCCATCAGCGATCAGCACTTACTAATCAAGGGTAAGGGCTCCAGCGAAACCGCGCGCATAGACTATCCCATGACAGACTCCGTTGAGGGGCGACGTATACGTGCCATCCTCGAAGACAGCAAGAAACGGATATGGCTTGGGACACATGACGGTCTATATATAAAAGAGGTGTCGGCAACTGCATTCCGTCGCGTAGCATTAAGCACAAAACCCATAGCCGTCTTTAGTCTCTGCAACGATGACAATAAGCGTTTGTGGATTGGCACCAACTGCGGACTCTATAGCCTGTTATTGGAAGAGCGACAGCCACAAGCACAGTTCGTAGACAGTACCGTTACATCCATCAATCATATCGCCACTGACAAGAAAGGACTGTGGATGTCAACTGAAACAGGATTATACTTTAGGGCTGACGGACAGACGGAACAATGGAGCAAGATGCCAACTCACGCTATCATCACCGACGGCAGAGGACAGACATGGATAGGAACTGATGACGGACTGATGATGATAACGGAACAAGGCGTAAAGCCCATCAGCACAGTTGCCGACGGACATACGGTGAAAGACTTGCTCTGCTGGCGCGACTTCCTATGGTGCAGCTACGAACAGGGATTGTGCTGTGTGAATATCTATACCTTGCAGTCTGCCACCCTCCATACGGAGCATAACGAGTATCTGGACGGTTCGGCCTGCATTGACACCCGAACTGGCACACTCTATTTCGGCGGCACGGAGGGAATAGACTGTTTCTCAGCCGATAGTCTGGACGAGCAACTGCGTAGCGGCTTGCCCAAGTTATGGTTGGAAGAGATAAGTGAAGAGTTAAGCGGGAAGAGTGAAGAATCAGGCTCGCCCGTCTGGCCATACGCTGTATTGCTCTTAGTAATAGGCAGTGCTGCTGTTGCAGGCAGCTATTTTTTCAGGAAGAAAAATCAAGTGGACCAGTTTTTGGACGGGCCAAGCGGCAAAGCCGAGCGACTTGATTCTATCTTGAATCATGAATCTGTCCCCTTGATTCAGAAGGAGCCTTCACCTTTTATTATCAAAGCTACTGCCATAGCAGAAGCTCATATTGCCGATGCCGACTTTACCGCTGAACAGATGGCACAGGAGTTGGCCATGAGTCGCACCAAGCTTTTCCTGCTGATGAAGAAAGAGACGGGTAAGGCGGTGATGGAGTTCGTGCGTGATATCCGTTTGGATTATGCCGCCCGCCAACTGGAAGCCGGAACACCCGTCGGCGAGATTTACATGGCTTGCGGCTTTAGCGACCCCAGCAGTTTCCGCCGCTCGTTCGTCAAGAAGTTCGGCATCAACCCGTCGCAATATCGCGAAAAACGTAGGCAATGAATGGAACAAAAAAGAGGCTATGTCGTTATTTGACTTAGCCTCTTTTTTTCTATAGAATCATTTACTTGAACGGCAAGTACCAGTTCTGCTTGTCTGTCATATCCTTCGTTGGATTCTTGTAGGCCAGCTTACGGGCTAGCCAGATACCACCGAAGTTGGCGCCATAAAGGGCATCACCATTCTTATGGGTTGCCATACGCTTCAGGTCGAACCAGCGGTTGCCCTCAAAAGCAGTCTCCAAAGCCAACTCATCACAGATGATATCCTCTACGGCATTGATGGTGTCCTGCTTCGTAGTACCCACCGTGATGCCATAGACATCGGCCAGTTCCTTCAACTTTATCCCTACGATGCGATCGAACTGATAGGGAGACGTGCCTGGATGATAGGTTGAGCCACCGGTAGCGGTACCTCCAGGATAGTCGCTGGCAGCCTTACCGGCACCATGAGTGTGAATACCGAAGGAACCATTTGACGGCAATTTGTTGAGGAAGTCGTTTGTAAGCAACGGATATGTCGTCAGCAGATTCTGACGTGACTCATCAGTTAGATAACTCATCTTATAATTACCATCAGCATCCTTTGAGGTCATCTGTTCTGTAACACCATCTTTCAGTATAGCAAAGGCAGCATCAGGCATCCCCAGACGGTTCAGACATTCTGCCAAACGCAGCCACAGCGTGCTGTTACGATAGAGAACAACATTAGCATACTTATACTTATCAATCCACTGGAGAACAGAGTCACCTTCCTGCTCCTGATGGATGATACTACGCAGACGCATATCACCGGCACGAGCTATGCGAACACTATCGAACATATCTGTCTGGGAAGGATGAGAGGCATAATAATAGTATTCAGTAGAGTCGCTAAGCAGGTTAAGAGCATCAGAAGGCAGAAGCTGTATCTCATCGACGTATGGTGCACCACTTCGCTGTTTCTCCTCTGGTGTGGCATAATAGTCAAAACCAAAAGTAAGAGGAAGAATGGTTGTCTTGCCATTCTGAGCTGTCGAAGCCATCGGGATATAAGATACAATATCATTGATAGAATTTCTGGCAAACAGGTTGCTCCATACCGTAGCACTAACGGTAGCACTAATAGCACTTCCCTCTGGAATATCCTCGTCCGTACTATTAAAACGTCCAGAGTTCATGTTCTTCGATCTCAATGGTGCCAGATAGTTAGATGTCACATCATCATTAGTAGCCACACGCGTGAAATAGGCAACGAGATGGCGTGCAGCCTGATCATAGTTACCCACCTCGAGATACATATCACTGAGCACTACGTCGACAGGAATAAAGCAAAGACGTGGCAAGAACTGCTTGGCAGCACTTTCCCAGTTGGGCGAACCTATACCAATCTGCGTGGTGGGATAGCCCAAAGAGGGAGCCTTCGTTCCCGTGTATTGCTCCAAGTCAGGGGCTAGCTCAGCAACAATCTCTGCCAAGTTCTTCTCTGGATACCCACGGTCTATCTGAGATATCTGTGTCAGCGGTTCCGTAAAGAACGGCACTTTCTCATAGTTACGTCCCAACTGTAGATAAGCCCATGCGCGAATGGCTTTCGTTGCGATATACTTATCAATAATCACATTGGTAGAACCATTATACTGATTAGTGTCACAGTGAGCAATGTAATAGTTACAATTGTTAATAACGCGATAATAGACATAAGCCGAATCGTACTTATTCTTCGTAGTAGCCGAGAAATCGGCCAACTGGCGCAGATTGTTGTCTGTATAGAAAGTGGTCTTCACCAAGTCACCACGCATCTCACCTTGGAACACATACTGGTCTGCCAGTTCCTGCATGGCCTGCAGGATGCCGTAGGCATAGAACACCGAGTCTGTCTTCTGTTCTATAGTCGGTTCAATATTCTGGCGAGAGCTCTCCGTTTCCAGCATATCAGAGCACGATACGAACATCGTGCTAAATGATAAATAACAAATGATAAATGATAAACTTATCAGATGTTGTTTGTTTATCTTAGTTTTCATATCTTTCATTTTTCATTTATACCTTTTCATTTAGGGCGCAGCCCGCATTACAGATTAATCTTCACACCAGCAAGGAGCGTACGACTCTGAGAGAGGTTACCACAGTCAATGCCTTGATAGAACACGCTGTTGCCACAAGAGAACTCAGGATCAATTCCCTTATACTTCGTAAAAGTCAGCAGGTTTTGACCTTCAACCCATACAGAGAGCCCTTGTACCCAATCAGTCCAAGATTCAGGAAGAGGAACCTGATAACTCAAGTGAACACTCTTCAGACGCAAATAACTGCCATCCTCAATCCATCGATCGCTAAAGCGATTGTTACCCATCGGGTCGCCGAAAGTAGCACGAGGCAAAGAAGCATTCTGTCTCTCATAGCGCCAACGCCCTACCTCAGCTACCTGCTGGTTATAGAACGTGCTACCACTGTTGAGTATAGAACGCTGGTAGTTATACACATCGTTACCCAGTGAGTAATTAAAGCCGATGTTGAGCGTGAAGGCTTTCCAACTGATATTTGCAAAGATATTACCATAGATATCGGGGTTGGGATCACCGATGACGGTCTTGTCTTCATCAGAAATCTTGCCGTCGCCATTAAGATCGAGGAAATGAATGTCGCCAGCTACGAAGTTATGAGTATTGCCAGCATTATCCTCCATATAGAGATAGGTGCCATTTCCTGCAGCCTTTGCAGAAGCATCATCAGCAAAGACACCCGCTGTTTTGTAGCCATAGAAAAGAGCCACGGGGTTTCCCTCCGATGTCAGGATATTATTGTCACCATAGACTGACGAGGTATAACTGCCGTCGGGCAATGTTTTCACCTTATTCTCATAATGACCTACAGAAGCGCCAATCTCAACGTTCCAGTCCTTACATACAACAGGCTTGAAAGTGACTGTCGTCTCAAAGCCCTGGTTTTCCAGCTCTCCACCATTACTCCAATAGCGATTGATACCACCGATAGGATTCGAGAAAGCCTTCAGCGTCAGCAGATTTGTGGTATTGTGGATGAAATAGTCGAACTTCACACCTAGACGATTGTCAAGCAAATAACTCTGCAGACCGAAGTTCAGTTTCGTTGTAGACTCCCACTGAATCTTGTCGTTACCGACATTGGTCAACTGTGTACCGATGGCCGTACTGTTATAACGGACTGTGGTGTAGCTGGTACGGGCGGCATAATTTGAAATGCCATCATTGCCACTGATGTCAAAGCCCGCGTTCAGGCGCAGATAATTGATAGCCGCATGCTTGGGGAACCACTTTTCATTGGTCATCACCCAACCCAGCTGTACACTGGGGAAAAGCGCCCATTTCACACCAAAGATTCCCAGGCCGTCAGCATTCTCACCAAAGCGGCTGTTGGCTTCTGCCAGCAGTGATACAGTTGCGAAGTAGCGGTTCATATAGTTATAGTCCACATTACCATACCATTGGATTTGTGTCCACTCATCATTGATGCCCTGAATATCACGGAAGCCAGACCATCCCACTGACGGGTTTTTATCACTTGTCTCTCCCGTAGCCTGCACACTCACGTCATTGCTATCAAAGGCGAAAGTATTGTAACGGGCACCAGCAAAAGCAGCAAGACTATGCTTGCCATACTGATGAGCCCAGTCGAGCTGCAGTTTGCCTACGAAGTTGTTCTCCTTGGCAAACATTGACTGTGCCTTGGCATACACACGTCCCACACCAGAGATATTGAATGAGGGCACGCCCGTGTACGGACGGAAGTAACGCTGTGCATTACGATTAAGGGTATAGCTAAACATACCCGTCAGTTTCAAATCCGATGATATCTTATAGACCGGTTCAACATGTACATTGAAATAGGTATTCTCTGCACGGTTCTTATTATTGCCTTCACCGTTCTTCAGTATCGCCAACGGGTTAGCCAACGAATAGGCATTCGTTAGCTGCGAGAAGATATCGTCATAGTCCGAGAGCAACGAAGAATAGCCACCTTGACCACCGTTAAGCAACTGGTTATACTGATAAGGAGAAACCAATGGAGACTTCAGTAATGCGAGAGCCGTAGGCGACACCACTGTTCCCGTAGAGAAATCGGCCGGCATACCATTGTCGAACACATCATTAGAGGTACGTGCTATCGAGATATCAAACTTGGTATCCAGATTATAGAGGATACTGATATCTGTATTGAAGCGTACGTTCATACGGCTGAAACCATTCTTCTTTGCAGCATACTGCGCATCGGTATATCCCACAGACAGGTTATACATACCCACATCATCACCACCTTGCACATTGATACTGTAGTTTTGCGTCAAAGCAGAGCGATAGATTTCATCTGTCCAGTCGGTATTATTATGATACATATGATAATAATAGCCATTGGGATCATCGTTCAAAAAGCGGAAATCAATCTGTTTATCCCTGATACCACTTACCGTACCCAACAATTCAGTAGCATAGTTACGGTACTGTGTGGCATCCATCATTGTCATTTTATTTGGAATAAATGTCACACCTGCAGATATGTTAGCATCGATGCGGGTAGCCATAGACTTTCCTCGCTTGGTATCAATCAGAATCACACCATTGGCACCACGGGCTCCATAGAGTGCGGTGGCATTCTTCAATACCGTAACCTTCTCGATGTCATCCGGTGAGATATTAGCCAGAATATTATTAAACTGACCATCATGCAAAGAATAGCGATCACGCTGCATATCCTGTTCGATACCATCAATGACAACCAACGGTTGAGCATCACTCGTAATACTGTTCAGTCCACGGATATACATCGAGGCGCCACCGTCAAGGGCAGCCGAGCGCATCACAGTATGGACATCAGCTCCCAGTTTGTTAGCTATTTCATTTTCAACCGTCACGCCGAAACGATTCATCGCTGCTGTGCTCTTTGCTGAATATTCCGTTCCCTTACCATACATAGGCAGGAACTTGTCGCGCAGCATATTGATTGCGATATACCTCAACGTATCTTCAGCCACGACAGCGACTTGTAATGGTGCATATCCCTGAGCATGGACGTAAAGCGAAGTAGTAAACTCCGGCACTCGTATTGTGAACAAGCCTTCTTCATCGGTCATAGACGTATAGCGGACATGACCTAATGCTTGCAGTTGGATACCAGAAAGCGGTTTACCCGTAGCCTTATCTGTGACGATACCTTTCAGGGTCACCAACGGATATTTCTCCTTTACAACCTTTCTGACAGGTTGCTTAATGGTGGTCTCCACTTCCTCCACGACCTCTTCTTCGCCATCCTCATTCTGTGCTGCAATTGGCAATACACCGATGCAGCATGCCATCACGCAGAACAGCAGTCTCTGACTTGCTGTCTGCCAAAGGTTAAATATGGTGCTCTTCATCTTCATTTGTTTTTAGCTTCAAATTCTTCCAATTCTACCGGGCGCAACAGAATAGCTGCGATACGCACATCGCGACTATAGTTTGCTAGATGGGTAGCATTCAACACACTGATAGGTGATGACACTCTCAAGCTGGGATAATAATCCTCACCCAAGCCATTATAGTTAACAGGGAATGTGAACTGTCCGATAAACACGGTATCCGTCGTCGTTTTTGTCGGATCATTCATAAATGCCGTTGAGGCATTCACCGCTGTCGGAACGGCAGGTAGGGTTCCGCCTGACTGCAATGCATCTGCGTATGCCTTACTGAAGTTATAGGTTGCCGTAGCACCCTTAGCTGTACAGTAGTTTAACTGGAAGTTCAACCAGTTTGGACGATCATCAACGACACCTGCGTTGGGAATCGATGTCGGCATAAACACCACATAGAAATTATAGGTGGTTGACATCACATTGGGCAATGCAATAAAGAATTCAGGCTTTGTACGGTCACCGCCTGGTGAGATCCATCCGAAACGGTACTCCGCCAATTCAGTCTCCTCCCCAAAAAGCCATGTTAGCGGGCTGCCATCACTACTCTTCACCGGTATGGTACTCATCTGAGCTGCCTGAGGGAAGAGCTTCACCATGTAGCGACGTGGCTCAAACACCAGGTCTTTACAGAAAGTCTCCCAAGGATAGAATGCCAGGCTATCCACCAGACGTCCATAGCCATTACTCATCCTAATCGGCTCACCGATGATATTGTCCTCTACGATTTCCTTGCCGTTTGAGAATTTATTTCGAGTAGTAGATTTGATTGTATCAAGGTATTCACCATTACCTTTACCGACAATCCACTGGTTATACGTGTCGTTATTGCTGTATATCAGGTTACGCACAATAGTGCGGCGCACCAGTGAGTCAGTCATGTACGACGCATTGATAGTCGGGGCTGTTTTTACATTCGTTGCAGTGGCACTACTATAGTTCTCTACATCGTGAACCTTAGTACCAGAAATGAAGTTATAATAGGGTTTCACGCGATCATACATCTCCTGGAAAGCCTTATCCGTTGGCATCAGGAAGGTGTATGTACTATCTTCGTTAGTCAATCGGGCATTCAATTGGTTGACCAATGAGTTTGAAGTAATCATCACCGAATCAATCCAGGTCTGAATACCGTTTACCATTGGGCCTTTCACTGATGCACTCTGGTCGAGCGTCACTGACTCGTAACGCATAAAATGTTCACGGAGCATATCAATATTTTCGCCCACCTTCAAATACTCATAGAGGTTAGGCAGGTACTTTGCCACTCCATTCGTGATATGCATCACGCCATTGCTACTGGGAAGATTGGCCTGAGTCACAGCCACTCCATCGAAAGTATAGGAGCCTTCTCCGAGAAACTCGAAAGATTTGTCATTGAGCATATGTACACGCTCTTCCACCTTTCCTGTGGCAAGATGTCCATACTCTGCAATATGTCCTTTTACAAACTGCTTCAATACGTCCTCATCACTCATATTGTCATAAACAGTCTTGTCGAACGAACCATTTACTGGTGCCCATACTGTCAGCGAGCGCGGCGTATTGAGATAGGAATCATATCCTGTGCGCTGAATAAGAGCAGCAAAGTCAGTCAACTGACCGTTCTGCGAGATATTCTCCCACAGCGTCTGGCTGCCAGTAGCGCTAACGTCAGTAGGCACATCATTATAGTCGCTGAAATCAGAGCATGATGTGGCGGCCAGCATTCCCGCCGCCACCATCACTATGCCTATATATTTATTTTGTTTCATAGAATCAATTCTTAATTCTTAATCGCGAAGCGATAACTCTTAATTCTTAACTCTTAATTCTTAACTCTATTAGAACCAGTCCTCTGAATAGGTGTCGTTGTCAACCACATCAATAGGAACAAACTCGATATAGTCGAACTGCCACTTACGAGCCAGGTTTCCGTCGTTAGGAATGACGTTCTTGATACGGAACCAGTGTTCTTCACTCTGTTTCATCTGTACACGTCCCATAATCTTTCGGAACGAAGCATTACGTGCATCAGAGCGCATATTATGGTCTGTAGCGTTACCATCGCCATAATCAGGGTGATCAACGTAGCAGAACAATCCACGCATATAGCCGCGGTTGCGCAAAGAGGCATCAGAAGAAACGCCCAGGTCGTCTTCCTCATAGAAGGGAGTAGAACCAATACGCGGGTCATCCTTTAATATGCGCACATCAAGTGGGATGTCAAGTGCCATCATCGACTGAATGCTACTGCTTGACCCCATATAGAACTGCATCATACCTCCATGACTCATCGGGGTGTAGAA
>CAZIKA010000101.1:0-9261 GCA_964539705.1 uncultured Prevotella sp.
CTCATATTGGGCAGCTCATAGTTCTTGCCAAAGGCCTCGCCACTGCTGGTAGCACCAATACCACCAGTGATATAAAGTTTCTTCGTGACGATGTTATCCCAGATACGGTCAATGGCATCGATATAGCCCTGATCACCAGTAAGGGCAGCCACATCAGCCATACCAGCATACATATAGGCAGCACGGACAGCATGACCCACGGCCTCATCCTGAGCGATTACGGGCTTGTGACTCTGTGAATATTCCTGCTTGATCTGCGTCTTACCACGATAGTCGAGCAGGAACTTAGCTTCATCGAGGTATTTCTTCTCGCCAGTAGCCAGATAGAGACGACACAGCGCCATTTCAGCAATCTGATGACCAGGCACCACACAAGCCTGACCAGGATTCGGACCTACCTCCTTACATACCACATCAGCATAGCGACGGGCAATGTCGAGGAACTTTTTGCTGCCCGTGGCCTGCCAATGGGCTACGGCACCTTCAATCATGTGGCCTAAGTTATAGAGCTCATGACTGAGGTCCTCTTCCTTCACCCAACGACGGTCGCCAGCCCAATGATGCGGGTCGGCAGGATTCTGTGTACGGGCGGTATAGAGGTAGCCATCAGGTTCCTGAGCCGAAGCAATGATGTCAATAACGCTATCCACATAATGAGCCAGTTTCTTATCAGGATAGGTCTGCAGGATATAAGCGGCACCCTCAATGGTCTTGTAGGGGTCGGTATCATCGAAGGAATAGCCCACGCCATTGACCTTAAAGACCTTTGAGGGGGCTTTCAGGTGGGCAGCAGCATTCTCAAAATTCTTATAACGACCTTCACTCTCGCACTTCGAAAAAGCAAGGGGAACGGTAACATTACGACTGGCCTCTAAACGCTGTCCCCAGAAGGTGCTAGGAGTCACCTTCACGGCTGTGAAGGGCACGGGGGTAATAGGATAGCCTGTTTGAGCTACGCCAGTGAGAAGTGATAAATGAAAAGTGATAAGTGAAAAGAGAATCTTTTTCATATTATTTGTTTTTTAATTATTTTAGTTCGCTCCACTTTGGCGGTTCAACACCCATCAGATGGCGCACGAAGAAGTCGTAGCGCTTATGGTCGCCGTAGCTCTCGCCCATAGTGTGGTGAGCACCGGGGATGACCACCAGTTCAAAGTCCTTATTAGCCTTCTGCAAGGCATTGACCACCTGCATGGTTGAGGCAGGATCTACATTGTCATCGAGTTCGCCCACGACGAGCATCAAGGGACGTTCCAGTCGCCAGGCATTCTCTACGTTAGAGCACTCCACATAAGAGCTATCAACGGGATAGCCCATCCACTGCTCGTTCCACCAAATCTTATCCATGCGGTTGTCGTGACAGCCACAGGCAGCATAAGCCGCCTTGTAGAAATCACCATGCCACAGCACAGCAGCCATGGCGTTCTGTCCACCAGCCGAACAACCATAGATACCCACGCGGTCGATGTCCATATAAGGATACTTTTCTGCAGCTGCCTTGATCCATGCGATACGGTCGGGCAGACCTGCATCCTTCAGGTTCTTATAGCACACCTCCTCGAACTCACGGGTACGGAACGAGGTGGTCATGGCATCTACCTGTACCACGATGAAGCCCAGTTCCGCCATGTTTTGCAGGTAATAGAGCCAAGGGGTGAACGACTTGGGCACGTATTGGTCGCCAGGGCCCGAATAGATGTACTCAATGATAGGATATTTTTTATTGGGGTCGAAGTTAGAAGGACGCTGGATGAGTCCCCACATATCCGTCTTGCCATCGCGACCCTTAGCCACAAAGACCTCAGGAGCCTTCCAACCCGTCTTCTTCAAAGCGGTGATATCAGCCGTTTCCAGTGTACGCAGGATTTTGCCGTCCTTGCTGGAACGTAGTACGGTGACAGGGGGCGTGGTGACGGAAGAATAGGTATCAATGAGATACGCCATATCGTCGGTAAAGGTCACGCTATGAGTGCCCTCCTCTGGGGTAAGGCATACCAAGCCCTTACCATCAAGACCTATCTTATAATAATGTATCAGATAAGGATCCTCTTTTTTATTCATGCCGCAAGCCGAGAAATAGATAACGCCAGCCTTTTCATCAACATGCTGGATGCCACGCACATAGAACTCACCCTTGGTAACCTGATGCACCAATTTCCCTTTCTGACGATCGTACAGATAGATATGATTACGTCCATCACGCTCGCTAGTCCAGATGATATGTTTACCATCCTGCAAATCAATACGTCGCTGACGGTTATAGTTCACATACTTGTCATTCTTTTCCTCTATCAATGTGCGTACCTGACCCGTCTGAACCGATAACTCTAGAATACGATAGGTCTTATGACCACGCTCATTAAACTCAAACGTCACATGTTCATTGTCGGTATCCCAAACGGGAGCTGTCACATGATATTGACTACGGAAAAGCTCTGTTGAAGGCTCCACCACGCGTCCCGTTGCCAGTTCCACGATAACCGGCACACGATAATTGAGCGAATCGCCAGGCTTGGCATACTCCTGTTTGTGAAGTATGGGCTCCAGTTGATTCTCTGGCGATGACTCCACATAATACACATAGTGCTTGGGGGCTGGTTTGATACGCACAGTAGCATAATAGCGACCATCGGCAGAAAAACTACCCCAAGCGGAATAGTAATACGAAGAATCGCCATTGGTAGTCAGTTGGCGATCCTGTCCATCCTGCTTCACCCATAGGTTATTGTCTTTATGATAGACCTGCGTCTTGCCATTGGGCGACATGCGGAAGCCATCTTTTTCATCGGGTACTTCCATCCAATGGCGCTGCTGTCCACGCCATTGGGGACGCTGACGAGGCTTTTCCGGATTCTCAGGTAGCACCTCCACCGTATTTTTATCGGCATTCACTTCTTTGAACACCAGCGTTTTGCCATCGTAGACAGAATACCAGAACTTATGTTCGCCGTGACGGACGTGAACTCGAACGTCGCGATTCGTCATCTTTCCAGAATACTTTCCACCTATGGCGAAGGCACGTTGATAGTCCTCCTTGGTACCTTGTGCGCCGACACTGAGTGTCAGCATCAAGGAAAGCAACACCAATGGTATTTTTCTTGTTTTCATTGTTATTCTTGTTTCACTTTTTTCCAAATTTCAAGACAAAGCCTCCACCAGAGGCCATAGGGATGGTAAGTGTCTCGCCGTTACGGAGACTTTTGCGTTCAAGGCGATAGTCCTCGGCATTGTGATTAGCATTCATGCCATCAACAAGCATCGTGGCAACGAAAGACCCCTCACCAAGGAAACTGAGCGACAACTGTATAGTACGTTCGTCCCAGTTGGTCTGACCTCCTACATACCATATATCGCCCTTTCGGCGTGCAGTGATGATATACTTCCCTATCTCACCCTGCAAAATGCGTGTCTCGTCCCATTCATCAGGGATGGCAGCAATGAAACTCGTGTAATCAGGTTCCTGCTCGTAGTTAGTAGGAGCATCACAGAGCATGGTAAACGGAGAGTCATGTATGACGTAACAGGCTGCCTGGTGACAGCGGGTACCCATTGATACAGGATTCTGATAGCATTCCACCCAGTTCTCCTTCGTACCGTTTCGCATGGCACCTGGTGTAAAATCCACCTGACCAGCCATCAAACGTATAAAGGGGAAAGTGACATTGTAAAGGGGCATATCGGTGGCTTTCTTCGCCCAGCGACATTCCTCCATACCAAACACACCTTCGTAGTTCAGAATATTGGGATAGGTGCGACTCATGCCCGTTGGCGCATAGAAGCCATGATAGTCGACAAAGAGCTTATATTGGGCGCAGGTCTTTGCCAATCGTTCAGCCATCTCCACTGCTGTCTGGTCGTTACGATCCAGAAAGTCTATCTTAAAGCCCTTGATGCCTATCTTTGCGTATTTCTCGCAAGCTTCATTGAGATGTTCATCGAGCACGTTGAATACGGTCCAGAGTACGATGCTGACACCCCGTTCGCGACCATAGTCAACCAGACCTTGCAAATCAATATCGGCGATAGGGTTCATGATGTCGGCCTTATTGGAGTCATACCATCCTTCGTCGAGAACAATGTAAGGGATTTTGTTCTTGGCTGCGAAGTCAATATAATACTGATAGGTACGCGTGTTGATGCCTGCCTTGAAATCGACACCTTTCAGGTTCCAGTCGTTCCACCAGTCCCAAGCTACTTTGCCGGGCTTAATCCAGTCGGTGCTGCCTATCTGATTAGGGGTAGCCAGCGCATAGACAAGATTATTGACTGGCATCTGTGTATCGTCTTCTGTGATAGCCAAGACACGCCAAGGGAAGGTGCGAGGACCTGTGCTTTTAGCAATATAGTTCTCTGTTTCAGCCACATACGACATACCACGCCACTTATAGTAATCCATTGTCTTGGGATAAGGAGCAAAACATGCTGTCAGATTATCGCCGTCGGCCTTGAGGAACATACCAGGATAGCTACGCAGATCGCTCTCCATGATTGTCACCTTCACGCCACCACAGTCCACCGTTGCTGGCAAAAATGCAGGCAATGGTCGGGCATCTCTCAATAATGTTTCATGGTAGGTGTTTTGAAAAGCCATTGCAAATGGTTTTTGGGGATTGGTGGAATATGACAACCATGCCTTTGTTTCCATTCCCGCTAAAGCGCCTACCCGTGGCCTTTCGGGGAACTCAAAGTCGGCCTTCTCGTTCATAATGACATACTCACCCTTTTGAGTGGTATAGAATCGATAAGCCACGCCTTCATCGTAGGCCCGAACCTGCAAACCAAAGTCTCGACCAAGTTTTAGGTCCAACTGGTTTGCTGTACTTTCAAAACCCTTCTGACGATAGAAAGGTGCCACTATAGTCTCTTTGATGACCGATGTTTTAGACGAACGTACACCTTTAGAATCAAACATACTTGCAGTAACCGTAGTCAGTGGCTGACCATTATGGATAATGCGAAGCACCGTACCATTTTCTGTTGTCACAAGGTTTTTCCCGTTGGGCGACTTCACCATATAGTTTTTTGCCGATAGCATACTACAGGCAAGAAGAGTCACGACAAGCATGGATATGTTTAAGCGTTTCATTCGTTCTATTTCGTTTTACTGCACAAAGATACAAAAGTTTTTCGTAAAGTCGTACAAAAAAATTCTAAAAGATTACTCGGAACTTATAAGGGTAGGTCCGCGGAATGCCGGTCAGCATCTGATGTTCCTTGGGGGCTCCCATAACAACGAGGTAGTTTTTTCCTTCAACGGCAACCAGATTCCAAAGCAAGCAATCACCCTTAACTTGGATTTTGGGAATACGCTTTGTCTTAGGGAGTGGAATGATATGGAAGCCATAGTCCTCGAGTGTCGTCTTAGCCTGAAACCAACCACCTTTCAGTGTGTCGAGCGGTGTGCTCCAAGTGCAGGCATAAGGACGAGTTTCTTTATGAGCATGCTTGAAGTTGAAGTTCACCAAATGTTTATAGCCCTCTAGCATTTCCTCACAGAACTGCTGTTGTGACATCTTGTACATCCGCTTATAGGTCATCACCGGATCTTCACCCCTGCGGCCCTGACGATAGAGTTCTGCAATGGACTTCCTCCCATGAAGGTCGCTCCACCACTGGATGACGTATGGCGAGTGGTAGATATTCTCCATGGACAAGAATGCTTTATGGGTAAGCTTTTTGAAGGCCTCGAAATGGTAGTTCTCATCGCGCAGCCACCAAGGGTTTACCTGCCACAGCATCCATTGTGAAGTCATTTCATAAAAACCAGAACCTCCCCATGCATCGCCTACTGAGTCGGCAGGAATCTGCAATTGGAAAGAATGACCCAATTCATGGGCCATGCAGTTCATTGTTTTATCTTGAATACGGTTAGGAGCTACCCACAGTCCACCGATAAAGTTATCGTATGTGCCACCGTATGCTGTACCGTCGAGCGAATACATCACCATGACCATCATTTTGTATCGGTCGGTTTTGGATCTAGGACGTACAAATTCCAATGAATCGTGGAAGAAGGTGTAGAACGACTGCACACGTTCCATCAATACAGAGAGATTGAACGACATGGGTTTGCCGTCCAGTTGTGGCGGGTCTTGCAGGTCATTACCAAAGCCCCGCTCCCACATAAAGATGCAGTCACGGGTTTCTGCTGACCGTTTCCAACACCATTGCGAGGTGTCGGCTTCCAGATTCATTTTCTTCAGATCATCTGGTATGTAGATGCGCTTTTGCGCCACTGCGTGGCTATAGAATAAAGAAAAAACAATAAAGAATAAAGCGAGTTTCTTCATATCTGATTCCTTTACTGTCCGAGCACATCCTTCAGCAGGTTGGTAGCACGCTGGATCATATCCATCGTACCACTGCCATCGCAGACATAGCGGATAACCATTCCTGCATAAGAAATGGCGCGATTAGCCTTCTCGTTATCATTTGGTAGTTGTTTTGCCTTTTCGAGTAACTGTTGCAGTTCATCTAAGTCTTCCAGTTCCGGCAGGTTGCCTGGTCGCATGGTATTGATGACGGCATTCAGTGCCGAAGCCACGTTATCAATTTCTTCCTGCGTGTAGCGGTCGGCCGGTGCATCCATATAAGGCTGCGCCTTTGCATACTGCTCTTCCATACGAGCAAAGCCATGAACAGCCCAAGGCGCATATTCAGGTACCTTCACCGTGAGAGCATTCCATTCCTTCTGTTCGCTGCCTCGGCTCTTGGCAATGAGCAACAGTTCGCGGAGCTCGGATTTGTCGACGGGGAAGCCGTCGGCCACACTGGCTTTTGAGGCTGGGTCAGTGGGAATGTTCATACGGAAATAGTGGGTGAGGTGCTTATCTCCATCGTAATCGGGGATAAATGTGCTCAAATCGTAGTTGGTGTCAACGGTGGCTTCCTCCCAAGTCTTGATGCCGGTGGCAGCCATCACCAGTGGTCCGCGCATAAAGGCGCCTACCCACATTCCTTCATACTTGTCTGGTCCGAAGTCGAGGTGTCTTGTAAACGGCATCACTACCTCTACGATATCCTTTTTTGTCCATCGGCGAACAGGAATCTCCACATAACTCGAGGGCTTATAGGTCTTGGCAATGCTCTTGCCGTTAAGTTTGATATCGAAGCCCTCGGTGGCCCAATAGGGAACTCGGAGTCTCATGGAGAAGGTTTGAGATTTGAGGTTTGAGGTATGAGATTTAAGTTTTGAGAACGTAATGACACTCTTTTCGGCAGGCCATTGACATTCCTGTTTGACGACGATGCCCTTCTGCACCCAATTGGCGGTGGTTGGCATATAAAGAGCTACCCATATGGTATTATCATTGACGAAATAGGCTGATTCTTGATATTTTACATGGTTTTCCACACCTGTACCACCACAGCAGGTAGCCTGTGGCGTCTCGTTGCCCCAAGGCTTCGAGGCATCCAAGCCTACGGCATATTGATATGTAGTCTGATATTGGCGCGGATTCACCGACCCTACTATCTGATTATAGAGTACACGTTCGTAGTAGTCCATATAACTGGCATCATCAGGATTGAAGCAGTTCAAATCCTTAGTGAGCTTTGCAAGATTATAAGCGCAGCAAGTCTCATTGATGGTGGGTTCTGAATGCAGTTCACGTCCGCCCCAACTGGTGACGTTGGTGCACATGGAGGTAATTTGTGAATAAGGCTGACGGAACATCTCACCATTGCCTACGCCACCCATGGCATAACGGTAACGCCCCTGAATCATCGTCCAGAAATTCTGTGCCAGATGATAGTAGTAAGGATTATTATTTCCACGGAACGTGCGAAGCGCACCTGTTACCATGGGGATATGCTGGTTAGCATGACGTGTGCGGATAGCATCAATGTTCTTAGCCAGCGGGTCGAAGAAGGCAGGACTGTCGAAATAATTGGCTGCTTCTAACAGATGAGCCTTCTCTTCAGCTGTTCCTGTCATTTCCGACAGGCGTGCCAACGACTCTGCCATACCGCCTACCTCACCGGCAATGTACATATTCCACATCTCATAGCGATTGCCAGGCTTTGCACGACGCTCGTCCTGACGGCCGTCGCTCTTGACGTAGGTACGGTAGTGCAGACGGTTCCACACCCACAGTCCCATGTCTTTGGCAATCAACAGGGCCTTTTCTGCCGTTGTCTTGTCATCGATATAGGTAGCAATGTCAATAAGACCTGCTAGTTGCTTGTGTACGGAATAATATGGAGCCCACACCCCACTCTCGTTATTGTAGGGCGCGTACTTCTCTATAAGAACACAGTGCTGGGCAGGGATGGCGTTCAGATAGCCGTAACCGTATTTTTTACAATCTTTCTTATAACGGTCAAAATCTGCCCATGTACCTTTCATCGCTTTCAACTCCTCTTCTGGAGCAAAATCACGGGCTTCCCAATAACGCCCTAGTTTTTCATCCCATACAAAGGTCATCTCCTGATATTTGCGCAGTTCGTTGACCATCTCCGTGATGTTTTTGCGCAGGATGTCTTTCTTGGCCTCATCCTGACAACTGGCAAAAGCCATTGCCATAGCCGACATATAATGACCTGAGCCGTGCCCCTTCAGCTTCGTCGTCGGAGAATCCCACCCATCGGACTCAGGGTAGCCCTCTTTGGAAAGCCCATAGGTGTCACGATAGTTATAGAGTTGCTGTTTTACTGGCAAACTGATTAGTTGGTCGATGTCCAGGTCGCGGTTCCATGTCAGTCGGTTCTTTCCGTCGATACTTACATCGTTTAGGGGTAATGGCTCTGCCACGGGTTTATTACTTATCACTTTCCACTTATCACTTCCCACTACCTTCACCTCTGCCCATACGGGGTAGCCGTTAGGTGTGGAATTGTCGCCAATGATGAATCCGCGTACCTTATATATTGTACCAACGGGATTGATGGTGGGGTTGGCTTCTGCCTGTTCTGTTGCCTCCGAAGAGTTCTGCCATTTTACCTGTCGGAACTCGCCTTTCCCATCGGAATATGTTACCCACAACTGATAGGGCAATTGTGGTGCATTGCCCACAGGTGTCTCTATCCAGATGTTGACTCCAGGTTTTTGTTTGTCGGTCTGGGGTGTTCCCACGCTGACGATACTCCTGTAGTTGACAGCCGATGCATCGGCGGCAAGTATTAAAACAGACAAGATAGCTGTTACCAGCCCTTTATTGAGATGCTTCATATCGAGTAGGGTGTTTGTCATGGTGCAAAGTTACTTCTTTTTCCCACTCGTCTATGACACGATAGTCTAAAGAATGCGTAAAATAGTCTAAA
>CAZIKA010000102.1:0-7061 GCA_964539705.1 uncultured Prevotella sp.
ATTTTTTTCATAATTTTTACCGGTTTATGTCTAAACTTTACTATTTGACTGCAAAGTTACAAGAATTTACCGACAAAAGGTGCTCTTCTGATGTATATTTACAAAAAATTAACAATTTAGAGGTCGACGATAATCTTAGCGTTTAACTGCCTGCCTGTTAAATAGTTTGGTACAGCCCACTGGCGGTTCGTCACATCAGTTACCCAATAGTAGCTGTTGACATTGGAAATACCAAAGAGATTAAGGCAATCTACGCCCAGCCAAACCTTCTTGAATACCGACTTTTTGAACGCTTTTTCAGAGTCGAATGCCAAGTAGCTCATGCCAATGTCAGCACGCTTATAGGCAGGTGCACGGAAGTTCTGGCCCTCCAGTCCTCTATGCGGTGCGCCAAAAGGCAGACCGTCGGCATAGGCTAGTCGGAGTGTCATCTTCCATCGGTCTGTTCCTGGGAAGTAGTCGGTGAAATGAAGGTTCAGCGCATAGCGCTGGTCGGTTGGCATAGAGATCCATTGTCCGTTCATCTTCTGTTGTGTACGCATCAATGAGAACGATATCCATGAGTCAGTGCCTGGCACAAACTCGCCGTAGAGTTTCAGGTCAAGACCTGCTGCGTAGCCAGAGCAGAGGTTTTCTCCTACATAGGTGATTTTCACGTTCTGTACGTTATAGGGAATCAGGTTCGAAAGGGCTTTATAGTAGGCCTCTGCCGTAAACTTAAACGGACGTTGGTTCATACGGAAACGATAGTCCATTGCTGCGATAAACTGTACCGAGCGCTGGCTCTTGATATTCTTGTTGAGTGTTACCACCGTAACGCCTGCCGAAGTAGTGGTATCGCGCAGCTCCTTGTAGAAAGGTGCTTGGTAATAGAGGCCTGTAGCAAAGCGATAGGTAAGATCTTGGTTGAACGCAGGAACGATGGCTAGTGATATGCGAGGTGAGAGAAGCGTCTCCTTATTGAACGACCAATAGGCAAACCTTACGCCGTAGTTCAGCGTGAAATGTGTATCGTTGCTGTGCCATCGTAGGATATCCTGGATATAACCCTCTGTGCGTGTAGACTTGATGTCGTTCCTTGAGGAGAGGGTGTAGATGAGGTCAAGTCGATTGGCAGTATGAGGAATGGAGTATCCGCTGGAGTCGCGCATCTCATATTCGCGGCTTTGCTCCTTGATGTGTTCCCATTTGTAAGTCAGACCTGCTTCCACATCGTGCTGACGGAAGCGACGGTTATAAATCAACTTCAGACTTTGCACGTTGGCTGTCAGGTAGTTACGTGCGTGCTCGGCATAGGTACCCACACCAAGCTGCTCGCTGCTATTCGCTTCGTTCAGCCAGTATTGTCCCTGAATATCATAGCATTCCTGCTCTTTGGTATGAAAGGCCGACCAAAGCAGTTTGATATGTGAAGAGTCATCAAAGTGTCGTGTGATGCCTGCTGTGCCAAACAGCGTACGGAAGATATCCTTTTCCTGTCCGTCGAAATAGACCTTGAAGGACTTGACATCTTCCATTGTACCGAATGATGTCTCACGATCCTTTGGCTTGAAATCATAATGGTTTTCAGAGATATTACCCAAGAAATCCAACGTCCACCGCTTGTTGGGCTCATAGGTGATATAGGTTTGATAATCAAACTGGTTAGGACGGTATTCACCTGTTGTTTCCAGCGAGCCCAGCAGGTAGCGGTTAGTCTTGTAGCGCAAGCCGTGACTCATCGAGAATTTCTTGTTACTCATACCTACATAGGCACTTGCTCCCAGAAGTGATGCCATCGCTGAAGCCTCGAAAGCTTTCGGACGCTTGTAGGTGATATCCAGGGCACTCGACATCTTGTCGCCGTATTTTGCAGAGAAACCACCGCTGGAGAAACCGATACGTTCCACCATGTCGGGGTTAATGACAGACAGACCTTCCTGTTGTCCGCTACGGATCAGTAGTGGACGGTAGACTTCCACATTATTTATATATACGGAGTTCTCGTCGAAGGAACCACCACGAACATTATATTGACTGGACAGCTCGTTGTGGGTTGTGACGCCGGCCTGTTGCTGGATCAGTTCCTCTACGGCATTGCCGCTGGTAGAGGGTACAGCCTTGACGTCTTTGATGTCGAGTTGTTCCATCGCGTCTGTCTGTCGTCTTTTCTGTGTAATCACCACTTCATTGAGCTCATCCATCGCATGGAGTTGTATCTGGATGGTCTGTGTAGTCTTGGGGTTGCGAAGCACACGGGTTCGCGATTTATAGCCAATCATCGAGAACTTCACGACAACGGAGTCGGCAGAACGCAGTTTTATTTGGAATTCGCCTTTCAGATTGGTCATCGTTACCTCTGCCTGTTCCAGACATGATACGGTAGCCAGTTCCAAAGCGTTACCCTCGTCGTCGGTAACCTTGCCTTTCAGGGTGAACGATTGAGCCATGACCATCATGCCTGCCAAGAGCATGGCAGACAGAATCATGTATCTTCTGGCGAATTGTTTCATCAAAGGTAATAACGCAGGAATCAGGCTTTTATTATCTTAATCGCGATAAAACCATGATAACAGGTCGTTAATCCATCCGATAGTGCAATGGAACCAGCGATAACTGCTGGTAGGCTTGCCGCCAAAACTTAGAATAAAGTCACGGTATGCGTTCTTTTTGTATGGAAGGCCTACGTCCAGGAAGAAGATGTGCTCATAGCCTTTGGTGTGAGAATCCTTGATAGCGTGCCAGATAGTGAGTTCTGCTGGATGCAGGAAGGCGTAGGTCTTACGTCGATAGGCAGCATACCACAGATAGGCTTGCTGTTGACTATAAACTACGACAGAGCATCCAATGATATGTCCGTGATAACGAGTGATATACAATCGTCCGTTGGTGCTTTCATTTATACCTCTGAAGAATTCTTCCGCTGGGATATAACGTTTGGGCTTCAGCCAGTTGTGTTGCCTTAAGAGTTTTATAAACGACTTGAAATCCTCCTCCGTTTTTACTTCGTCGGTAATCACACCTCGCTCATAGGCCGTATCAATGCGATGCTGCAATTGTTTGCTGATGCGTTCTTCTGGTATGCGCGAATGGAGTGAGTTGTGCACGCTGTTCCATCGTACTGGGAAGTAATGGAGTTCACGTAGCTGTTTATAGGCAAACATCTTACTGCTCAGATGGCTCACCTCCAGATAGAGTGTCCATCGGCCTATCTTTGCCGTGAGTCGTTCCATCATCATACCAAACAACGTGGCTCGCTGCTCTTGGAAAAGGGCGTGGTACTCGCCTTCCCCCATAATCATACAATGACGATAGAGATATGGTGGGAAAAGTGATGAGCGATAGCGTACCAAAGCGAGCATCTGTGCTGCAATGACGCCTTCAGTGGTCTCGACAGTCACCATATAGGGCTTGAGGCGTGGCGTCCTCTTGGCTAGCCTGAAATACGTCGTGCCGTGAAAGAAGTTATTTTCACGGAGTGCCGTTGGCAGATGACTCTCTTTGGTGTAGATGTTAATGGTTAGTTCACTCATCGGGCGCAAAAATACAAAATCTTTCTTAAAAAGCATGTGTTTTTGATGGAAATTATTACCTTTGCATGAAAATAAGACAAAAAATTATGACAGACTTTAAGACTTTGGCGCAAGTGCGCCGTTCACATCGTAAGTTTACGGAACAGGAAATTGATGGCGAGGATGTAAAACTCATTCTTCGTGCTGCCTTGATGTCGCCTACATCGAAGAGCCAGCGTGCCTGGCAGTTTGTAGTGGTTGATGATAAGATGGACCTTGAGAAACTATCGGATGCCAAAGAGATGGGCGGACAGTTTATGAAGGGTGCCCCATTAGCTATTGTTGTGCTGGGTGATCCTGTGCAGAATGACTGTTGGATAGAAGACGGCTCAATAGCAGCTATCTCTATGCAGTATCAGGCAGAGGAACTGGGACTTGGTTCCTGCTGGGTACAGATGCGTGGTCGTGGGTTAAGCGATGGCACGAGTGCTGATACCGTGATACGTGGCATCCTGGATATTCCTGAGAACTATAGCGTGCTTTGCGTCATTGCCATAGGACATAAGGCCGATGAACGTCAGCCTCAGAATGAGGATAAATTGAAGTGGGAAAACGTACACATTGAGAAGTGGTAAGTGGGTATGGAGATTGTATTTGTAGGTGCAGGTCGATTGGCTACTAATCTAGCGAGGGCTTTGAAGGATGCTGGTCATCAGATTACGGCTGTCTATAGTCGTACGATGGAGTCGGCTTCTGCCTTAAGTGCTCAGGTCGGGGGTGTGCCTACGGATAGTATCGATGCCTTGCCTCTTGAGGCTGATGTCTTTATTCTCTCTGTGAAGGACTCTGTGTTGCCTGCTGTTATAGAACAGTTGCGACAGGGTAGAGAAAATCAGACCTTCCTTCATACCGCTGGCTCTATTCCTATGGCGGTCTTTGGTACCCATCCACATTGCGGGGTGCTCTATCCCATGCAGACGTTTTCAAAGGAAAAGGCAGTGGATTTCTCGCGTGTACATATTTTTATAGAAGGAAACGACACGTCTACGCTCCGTTTGGCACAGACGTTGGCGCAGTCGGTGAGTCCCCATGTGCATGAGTTCTCAAGCGATGAGAGGCGCTATCTGCATCTCTCGGCTGTTTTTGCCTGCAACTTTGCCAATCATTGTTTCACCCTTTCTTCCAAAATACTGGAGGCACACGGCTTATCGTTCGACGTGATGCTGCCGCTAATCAGGGAGACCGCGGAGAAAGTGGAGACGATGCACCCTCGTGAGGCGCAGACGGGACCTGCCGTGCGACGTGATGAGAACGTGATGGAGGCACAGACAGCTCTGCTCTCCAATGAACCTGAGATGCAGCAGATATATGATTTAATGAGTAAAAGCATACAAAATACAGGCAAATGATTAACTACGATTTAAGCAAGATACGCGCTATCATTTTCGATATCGACGGTGTGCTCTCTGCCGAGACCATTACGCTGGGGGCTGACGGATGGCCCTTGCGCACAGTAAATATCAAGGATGGCTATGCTATCCAGCTGGCAGTAAAGATGGGACTTCATGTCGCTATCATGACGGGTGCTAACGTGGACTCTGTTCGAGTGCGCTATGAGGCACTCGGTGTACAGGATGTTTACGTGGGCTGTTCGGTGAAGATTAAGACCTACGAGGCTTTCCTTGAGAAGTACGGTCTTTCTGAGGACGAGGTGATGTACATGGGTGATGATATTCCCGACTTGGAAGTAATGCGCAGAGTAGGGTGTCCCGTCTGTCCTAAGGATGCCTGTACGGAAGTTAAGGAAGTGAGCCTGTACGTGAGTCATCGTGACGGTGGTTACGGCTGTGGACGTGATGTCGTAGAACAGGTGCTTCGTGCTCAAGGTAAATGGTTGAAGGACGAGAAAGCTTTTGGATGGTGATGCTTGAGAATTTAAAGAAATATCATATCATATTGGCCAGTAACTCGCCCCGTCGACGTGAGTTGCTAGGCGGATTAGGCATTCCTTTCGAGGTAAAAGTACTGCCCGATATAGAGGAAAGCTATCCGAAGGACCTGCCCGTCAGTCAGATAGCAGAGTACATTGCTCGCGAAAAGGCGTTGGCTTATCGCAATCTGATGGCTGACAATGACCTGATTATCACGGCAGATACCGTAGTTATTGTGGATGATGAAGTGATGGGGAAGCCTGTTGATGCTGCTGATGCCCGTAGGATGTTGAGAAAGCTAAGTGGTGTGGCCCATCAGGTCACAACAGGTGTCTGTCTGACCACGAAGCAAGAGCAACGTCATTTCTCTGTGACCACCGATGTCACCTTTAAACAGCTTACCGATGAAGAGATAAACCATTACATAGAGATTTACAAGCCCTTCGACAAAGCGGGAGCCTATGGCATTCAGGAGTGGATTGGCTATATTGGCGTCACCAGCCTGAATGGCAGCTATTTTAATGTGATGGGGCTGCCCGTCCAACGCATATATACGGAAATCTCAAAGATACAATAAGACAAAAAAGAAAGGGAACCTCTGTTGGTTCCCTTTTATGATGTTCTGGATGATTATTCGTCACCATATTCAGAGAGGTTCTCAGCCTCTTCGTCAGGATCACCGCTACCTAAGTCCATCATGGTAGAGTAGTTGTCCTCAGTGATTTCATCGTCGTTGGGGTCTTCTATCTCTACGTCGTCCTCATCGGGCTTGTTGTAGTTGTCCTCAATTTCAATATCCTCATCTTCATTCTCCTCTTCGTCATCCTCGCTGTGGGTGTTGAACTTCATGCGGGGTTTCTCAGCTTCGGGCTTAGCCTTTGCAAAGATAGCTTCCACCCAACTGCCTTTAGCTACTTCCAGTACTTCGAATCCGTCTTCCACCTTCTTCTCATACAGTCCGCCTTTTTTGTGCAGACGATCCTTGGGAAGTGTGGTGGTAGAGATGTCAAAGCCACTCTCGATAATATCCTTGATGCTCTGCGACAGTGAGTCCCATCCGCCTCCGAAGTTGCGATCCAACACCTCAATAAGCTTGGCAGCTGAGATGTGACGGATATTCTCGTAGGTCAGGTCGGTAACGCGCATGATGGGGCGCTTCTTGATAGCCCATGTAATCTTTACGTTGTCGTCTATCTTTACCTGTCCTACCTTATAGCCCTGCTTCTCATATTTTGTCTTGATGGGCTGAGATTCGTTGGGGAGCTCTTCAATCATGAATGCTGAGCGGATAATATCTACGCAGCGGCGCATATTGTCCCTCATCTCAATATCTTTATCAGCAGCTTCCCACATACGGAAGATGTCATTCTCCTGGATGTCCCAAACGCTACTCTTTGTCAGATTCTTCAGTGTCAGTGCTTTCTTTTCTGTTTGTTGTTCCATAGTGTTCATTCTCGTTTTTCTAATTTCTGTGGCAAAGATACGAATAAAAATAGTAAGATACAACAAATTAATAAAAAATCTTTATTTCTTTTGCATTTCGCTCGCTTATTCGTACCTTTGAGACAAGTCTCTAAAGTACTTTCGCTCGGAAAAACTCAAATATATTTGGTTTTTCGCTCGCTTATTCGTACCTTTG
>CAZIKA010000102.1:7161-9239 GCA_964539705.1 uncultured Prevotella sp.
TCGCTCGGAAAAACTCAAATATATTTGGTTTTTCGCTCGCTTATTCGTACCTTTGAGACAAGTCTCTAAAGTACTTTCGCTCGGAAAAACTCAAATATATTTGGTTTTTCGCTCGCTTATTCGTACCTTTGCAGATATGAATTGGAAGTTTATCTTAAGCTGGGCCATCAAGTTCGCATTGAGCACGGTGGTATATTCATTTGCAGCTAAATTGACAAATAGTTTGTGGTGGGCCTTCTTGATGGCTATTGGTTTTCTGATATTCATTGCGATATTGGAAAGCTATATCGAGGACTGGATAGAAAAATGGAAGGAGAAACGTCAATGACACGTTTGTTGCTGAGCCTTTCGCTCTTGGCCTGTTACGCATCCCTTGTTGAGGCGCAAGTTAAAGGTGCCTTGCCTTCGTATAATGATGGCAAGCAGAACGTGGAGCGCACTCAGCAATATTTTCCAGAAGGCGATGCTTTTGTCTGCGAGAATGGTAACAACCGTTTCACACGTGCACTTTATGGTAGTCATACCGACTGGCGCGTGGAGACTTCTGACCGTCCTGTATTTGCTGTAGTCAAGAAGAATCATCATCGTCATATCCGTTTCCAGGTGAATGGTGTGCCTCTAGACTCTACCGATTATTGTAAGGCAAGTTATTTGAACGGTATGCGTATCTATAGCCTGCGCGACAAGCGTTGGGGTAAGGATGCAGAACTCGCCTTGAGTGTTGTGGCGATGCCTGACAGAGAAGGGGCAGTATGGCTATTCGACGATAGACGTTTTGACTCAAAGGCTCAGTTTCTGGCTCAGGTTTGTGCTATTGCCAATCCCAAACTGCAACGTAATGGTGATATAGGTGCCGATAAACCTGGTGTCTTCGAGGCATCGCCCACGTTGGCGCAACTCTCAGAGAGTCGATGGGAAGGTGGACATGAGACCTATTTTGTTATTGATTCCATTAATAAGATTACACCTGTCAGTGAAGAGCAAGGCCGACAGCTGTTCATGAATGCCGTGATGTATAACGGCCAGTTGGCTGATAGGATATCGTTTAAGACCCCTGATCCTTATATCAATACCCTGGGAAGTGCGTTGGCTTTTGCTGCCGATGGCGACTGGGACGGACAGACGTGGCTTCATGGTTGCATCGGTTGGCGTATGCCGTTGGCAGGTTGGCGAGCTGCATACGTAGGTGATGTGTTGGGCTGGAACGACCGTCAACTCAGTCATTTCAATGCTTATGCCAAGAGTCAGGTAACGAATGTGGAGCCTACGATTCCTCATCCTTCGCAAGATGCGAAGATGAATATGGCACGTGCCGAGAAGAAGTGGGGCACGCAGATGTATTCCAATGGCTATATCTGTCGTAATCCAGAGCGCAATGACCAGATGCACCATTACGACATGAACCTAAACTACATGGATGAGTTGCTCTGGCACTTCCAATATGATGCCGATACAGCCTACATGCGAAAGATGTGGCCTGTTATCAAAAGTCATCTGGCTTGGGAGAAACGCAACTACGACCCTGATGGTGATCATCTTTATGATGCTTATTGTTGTATTTGGGCCAGTGATGCCTTATATTATAATGGTGGAGCAGTCACTCATTCGTCAGCCTATAATTATAGAGGTAATAAGTTGGCTGCTCGTATCGCAGAGATAATTGGCGAGGATGCGAAGCCTTATCACGATGAGGCTGAGGCTATCCTGAAGGCGATGAACGAGCGCCTTTGGATGAAAGACAAAGGTGTTTGGGCTGAGTATCAGGATGCTATGGGCTTGAAACGCTTGCATGAGAGTCCTGCAGTTTGGAGTATCTATACGCCTATCGATTGTGGGGCCTGCTCGCCAGGACAAGCATACAAGGCAACGAATTGGGTGATTTCGCATATCCCTCATATCCGCGTTGAGAAGACGGGCTATCGTACCATCGCTACTTCAAACTGGATGCCTTATTCTTGGAGTATTAATAACGTGGCTGCTGCCGAGGTGATGCACACGGCGTTGGCATTCTTTGAAGCAGGTCATAGTTCATGGGGGCATGAGTTGCTGATGGGTAATATCATGGATCAGATGTACTA
>CAZIKA010000103.1:0-9236 GCA_964539705.1 uncultured Prevotella sp.
CCGCAGTTCACACCGCAGTAGTTGTGCTCAGTAGCCTGACCAGCGAGAACCATATCCCACTGAGATACCTTGTTGTCACCAAAGAAATCGTTCAGACCGCAAGCGAAGCAGCTCTCCATAGCAGCACTTGAAGACATACCGGCACCAAGGGGCACATCACCTGCGAAGGCAATGTTGAAACCCTTCACGGGAACGCCCAGCTTCTTCATCTCCAGAGAAATACCGTAGATGTAACGAGCCCATGAGGCCTTAGGACCTGCGGGGTCGTTCAGCTTGAAGTCCACGCGATCCTTCAGGTCGATAGCGTATGCCATCACTGTGTCTTCTGTTCCGTTGGGACGCATCTCTGCAATAATACCCTTATCTACTGCTCCTGGAAATACGAAACCTCCATTATAATCGGTGTGCTCACCAATCAGGTTAATACGACCAGGAGAAGCATATACATTTCCTGTCTTTCCGTCGAAATGCTTGATGAAGCGACTTCTTACAAATTCAATGTCCATCATAATTCAAAAAGTGTTTATTAGTTATTATATTAGTAATAGGTATAATCATTATGATTTTAATCCAACCTTACTGCCCTTCCAGCAGAACCAAATCTCGTAGAGATAGAACAGGAACATGAGTCCAATGGCGATAGATACACCTGTCTGAATATCACCTGCCTTGGTAAAATTAGTGATAATAATACCCATGCATACAGTAAGGAAGCCTCCACCGATAACGCCCATATTGATAACGCCAGATCCTGCTTTCGTATATTTACCAAGATCTTGTAAGCCGAGGTTGAATACCAAAGGCCACATGACAGAGTGGAACAAACCTGCAAGAAGCATTGCAAATACGCCAATCATACCTGGCAATACGAATGATGCTGCGATACAAACGGCACCTGCTATGAGACAGAACGACAAAATAGCACGAGGCTGGAACTTGGAAAGAATGGCTGAACCAGCGAAACGGCCAACCATCATGCCACCCCAATACCATGCGAGATATCCTGTAGCAATTGCAGAAATCCAGTGGTCGCCTACATTGGGATACAGACTTTGAATCTTTGCAGGTATCATTGAAGGAACACCAATTTCAAGACCCATATAGAGGCAGATAGCGAGTGCACCGAGCCAAACGTGCGGGTATTTGAATACAGAACCCTTGTCGGGAGTGTTTGTCGGTGCTACGTCCTGCTCACCTTCTTTAATCTCAGGAAGCTTCAGCAGGGCTAGAATAATGCAAAGCACTGCGACAAAAATACACAGGCCTAAGAATGGAGTCGTAATCTGTGATGGGTCGATTGTCGATGCAATACCCTTTGCTGTTGGATTCTCAAATACTGCGTTTGGATCAATAGCAAGTGCTGCTTTTATTTTCTCTACCATAGCATCATCTTCTGCGCTTCCGCTAACAATGAGTGATGCAACGAAGATTGGTGAGAGAACAGTTGCCACTGAGTTGATTGCCTGTGAGAGTGTCATGCGGAAAGCGCCACGCTCAGGTGATCCAAGTACCATCACGTATGGATTGGCAACCAGCTGAAGCATCACAATACCGATGGCAACACAAGCCATACAACCAAGAAACGTATAGAAAACGCTTGTGGTTAGAGCCGTTGCTGCAGCGGCTTCTGCAGGAACGTGAATAAGTCCGTCTTCTCCAGCAAACGAGCCAATTCCAAAGTAGCAGAAGAGGAATCCTAATGCAACGATACCTAGTCCTCCTACCATCGTCTTCTTGTAGCCAATCTTATTCATCAGCATACCCAGAAGAATAGAAAATACGTACATTCCATAGAATGCAGAATTCACAAGCTGACCTTGTGTGTCAGTCAACTGGAAAGTACTCTTACAGAATGCAATCATTGAGTTGTTCATCGTTGTAACAAATCCAATGAGGAAGCACACAACAATAACAACTATCAGCGCGAACGTATAGTTCGGAGTTTGTTTTTGTGACATATTTTGTTTAGTTTTATTAGTATACTGGTTTACGATGTGTAAGTAAGCTGTTTAGCCATCATAAATAGGCTACTTACGTGTGTTAAGTATGCTATTTACGATGGCTAACTGTGCTGTTTATTATTCAGCGATGCCGAACTTGTAAATCGTCTTCTGCTTGTAGCGCTCACCAGGATTCAGTACAACGCTGGGGAAGTAAGGACGATTGGGAGAATCAGGGAAGTGCTGTGTCTCCAGACATACGGCTGAACGACGTGGGAAGGTTGCGCCCTGAGCGCCCTTGTAGCCCTCCAGGTAGTTACCTGTGTAAAGCTGCATACCAGGCTCCGTGGTGTAGCATTCCAATGTACGTCCACTCTTAGGCTCTGTCAGTCTTGCTGCGAAGCTCAGTTCTCCCTCTTCCTGCTTGTTCAGCACGTAGTTGTGATCATAGCCATTGCCGAACTTAATCTGCTCATTATCAGCATCAATCTCCTTGCCAATAGCCTTTGGCTGACGGAAGTCAAATGGTGTGCCTTCAACCTTCAGAATTTCGCCTGTAGGAATAGCGGTGGCATCGGTAGGCAGATAGAAATCAGCATTGATTTCGCAAATCAGATCGTCAATTGTTGGAGTGGGATCTGCTGTGCCAGCCAATGAGAAGAAGGCGTGGTGTGTCAGGTTTACGATGGTCTTCTTGTTGGTGGTAGCCAGATATTCCAGAACGAGCTCGTTGTTGTCGGTGAAAGTGAACTCAACCGTAACATCCAGTTCTCCAGTGTAGCCTTCCTCACCGTATGAAGATACGCGATGCAGAGCCAGTGAACGGGGACCCATCTGACGGGCATCCCATACCTTTGCGTTGAATCCCTTCAAACCGCCGTGCAGGTGGTTAGGACCATTATTGATAGCTACCTGATACTCCTTGCCATTCAGGATAAACGTACCTTTGCAGATACGGTTACCCCAACGACCAATCAGTGTTGACAGGTAAGGCTCGTTGCCGCTCATCAGCTGCTGGATATTGGCATGTCCCTGAATGACGTTGCCTACATTGCCGTTCTTGTCGGGAACCATAATGGCACAGATGGCACCACCGTAGTTTGAGATTGCTACTTCGTAACCCTTGCGGTTGCGTAAAATGTAAAGGTCGGTTTTCTTACCATTGATAGTGGTCTGGAAGTCTTCGCGCTTCAGACCACACAGATTCGCATTTTCTGTTGTGTTCGCCATAATGTTTGTTTTTAGTTACGAATAAATTAATCTTTCTGCAAAGTAACAAAAAAATACCGACTTGTGCAAACAAATCGGTAAAAAAATGGTGTTAAAAACAACTAAATGCGTGATTTCATAAAGTCGGATACGATATACGTGCTACCGCCAACAAAGATAAAATCCTCACTTGTAGCACCTTGCATCGCTGCCTGATAAGCTTCCTCTACTGTGGGGTAACATTCGCCTTTCAAACCAAATTGCTCACCAAAGATTTTAAGTGACGTCTCTGGAAAGGCTCTTTTTGTGCTTCCCTTAGTATAATAATAGGTGGCTTTCTTGGGCAGGAGCGACATAATCGTATAAATATCCTTATCCTCTACGAGACCGAATACGATACGCAAGTCACGGCATTTGATGCTTTCCAGCTGTTTGCCTAAATATTCCCACGCACCAGGATTGTGACCGGTGTCGCAAACCACAGTGGGGTTCGTCCTGATTGTTTGCCAACGAGCCATTAGACCAGTAATCTTTGTGACGTTTCTGAATGCGTTGTCAATCTCGGCTGCAACATTTCTGGTATGACTCTCACCTTGTGGCTCTATCAGATAGCCCATCTTTTCTAACTGACGTACAGCTTCCAAAGCGGTTGCCATATTCTTAGATTGGAATGAACCGTTCAACTCACAATTCAACTCACCATAATGTTTTGTTTCGTATCGGTTACCACCTTCATTGATGTTTTCCCATGCAATAATCTCATTTTGCTCATCGGCATAAGATATTGGGGCTTGCAAGTCTGTGGCTAAAGCGTTAAATATCGCTTTCGTCTCTGGCAGCGTTTCACCGATAACCACAGGAATGCCTCGCTTGATGATACCGCCTTTCTCAATCGCAATCTGTTCTAAGCTGTTGCCAAGCAGTTGTGTATGATCCAACGATATATTAGTAATGATGGAGAGTATAGGCGTAATGATGTTGGTGCAATCCAATCGTCCGCCCAGTCCTACTTCAATGACTGCTATATCCACATCCGTATCTTGGAAGTATTTGAAAGCCATCGCCGTTGTCAGTTCGAAGAATGTAGGACTAAGTGGCTCAAAGAATTCTTTCTCGTCTTCCACAAACTTTGTGACATACTCCTCGCTGATAGGCGTTCCGTTGACACGAATACGCTCTTTGAAATCTACGATATGTGGGGATGTGTAAAGACCTACACGATAGCCGCATGTCTGCAATAGTGCTGCTATCATATTGGAAACAGAACCCTTTCCGTTAGTTCCAGCTACGTGGATGCAACGAAAGTGTTCATGTGGGTGCCCAAAATGTTCGTCAAGTTTCAGACTGTTATCTAATCCCTCTTTATATCCTCCAATACCCTGTTGCTCAAAACTGGGTGTTTGGTTAAATAGATATTCTGTAGCTTCCTGGTAGGTCATGTTTGAGAACTTTTAAAGGTGACTTCTTAGCTGAAATAATTTTTGAAGCGCTGGAAAATGCTCTTCTTCGTCTGACTGTCGCCCTTGAAATTATCGCTATCCTTGAATGCCTCAATAGCAATTTTTTCCTCATGCGACAGCGTCTTTGGAACATATACACTAATGTTGACAACCAGATCACCACGTCCGTTGCCGTATCCTTGTACAGCAGGCAATCCTTTACCACGTAGACGCATTGTCTTACCTGGTTGTGTACCGTTGTCAATCTTTATCTTTAGCGTACTGCCTTCAATGGTAGGAATATCTACTTCACCTCCAAGTGCTGCTGTCGGGAAGTCAAGCAACAGGTTGTATATCAAATCATTACCGTCTCTTACAAACGTGTCGTGTTCTTCCTCTTCGATAAATACCTGTATGTCTCCTGGGATACCGCCATGATGACCGGCATTGCCTTTACCAGGTACATTGACAACCATTCCTTCTGCTACACCAGCAGGTATCTTGATTTCAACAACCTCTTCGCCTTTTGTCACTCCAGTACCGCCACAGTTATGACACTTGTTCTTGATAATCTGGCCTTCTCCATGACAGGTAGGACAAACGCCTTGTGTCTGCATCATTCCAAAGATACTCTGTGTGGTATGGGTAATCACTCCAGAGCCATGACATGTGGGACAAGTTTCGCGTCCACTTCCATCTTCAGCTCCTGTTCCATGACAATGCGAACATGTAATATCCTTGCGAACCTTAAACTTCTTTGTCACACCCTGATTGATTTCCTCCAGCGTCAGGCGAACCTTCAGTCTCAGATCGCTTCCTCGATGTTGCTGTGGACGTCCAGAACGACCTCCGCCGAAACCTCCGAATCCGTGTCCGCCGAAGATATCACCAAACATCGAGAAGATGTCGTCCATATTCATAGAAGCACCTCCGAATCCGTCGAAGCCTCCTCCGCCACCCATAGGACCTGCAAATCCGAACTGGTCGTATTGCTGACGTTTCTGAGGATCATGAAGGATATTGTAGGCTTCTGCGGCCTCCTTGAATTTCTCCTCGGCCTCTTTGTCACCGGGATTACGGTCAGGGTGATACTTGATGGCTATTTTGCGATATGCCTTCTTAATCTCGTCTTCCGAGGCAGTCTTCTCTACACCAAGTACCTCGTAGTAGTCTCTTTTTTGTGCCATTATTTATTATTGTCCTACGGCTACCTTTGCGTAGCGGATTACTTTGTCGTTCAGTTTGTAACCAGTGGCCATACAGTCGATGACTTTACCCTTCTTATCGTCACCCATACCAGGCACCAGGGCAATAGCCTCATGCAGGTTGGTGTCGAAGTCGGCATCTTCAGTTTCTATCTTGCTTACACCTTGTGCTTCAAGCGCTTTCATCAACTTCTGATAAATCAGTTGCATACCTTCACGTAATACCTGTGGATCTTCGGTCTTCTCACCATTGGCAATAGCTCGCTCCATATCGTCAATTACAGGGAGCAGGGAAGTTATCGTTTTCTCACCACCGTTCAATATCAGTTCGGCACGCTCTTTTAATGTGCGCTTGCGGTAGTTGTCAAACTCTGCCACTTGTCTCAGGTATTTATCTTTCAGGTCTGCAATCTGTGCCTCTGCAGCTTTCAGAGGGTCAACAGCTTCTTCCTGTTCTTCTTTGGTGTCAGTTGATTCTTCTGTCACTTCGTCAGAAGGTGTTTCTACTGCCATATCGTCAGTAGATAACTCTTGTTCTTCCAAATTTATGTCTTTCTCTTCCATAATTCAATGTTTTAACAGTATGTTTGCAAAAAGTATGCCAACGTGATCTTATTTTTCTTACTGCGTGCAAAGGTACAAAAAAAATTGCACTTTCCCTTTGAAAATTTTGTTTTTTAATTGCTTATTCGTACCTTTGTAGCATGGAAGATAGCATATTAAATAAATATCTTGATGAAATAGGACGTGAGCAGTTGCTTACGGAAGAAGATGAAGTACGCCTGTCTACACGTATCCAGAAGGGGGATGATCGAGCCTTGAATCGTCTGATTGAAGCAAACCTTCGATTTGTCATTGTTATTGCGCGTCAGTATCAGGGACAGGGACTTTCAATGGAGGACCTGGTGAGTGAGGGTAATATGGGATTGATAAAAGCAGCCCGGAAATATGAAGCTAATCATGGCTTGCGATTTGTCAATTATGCTGTTGTTTTCATTCGTCAGCAGATAGAGAAAGCTCTTAAGAAAGAGAGTGCTGAGTTACGTGTAGAAAGCATGCGTGATGGTCAGACCCGTTCTGTTGATGCACCACTTGGGTCAAAAGCCAATGTGAGCCTTCTTTCTGTTTTGGTTAATGCTGATTCCCCTCAGGCTGACCAGCGTGTATATAATGCAAATATGGAAGAGGCTGTGGAATATGCTATTCGTTCGTTGGCTGAGCGTGAACGCCTTATTATCAATGCTTATTTTGGCTTAGGTCAGGAGCATATGACGATGGCTGAGATTGCAGAAGATATGAACTTGAAACGTGAGCGTGTGCGTCAGATTCGAGATAAAGCTATTCGTCACTTAAAGAAAGCCTATCGCAAACACTTGTCGGCATTGTAAATTGTACGTATAATATAAGGGCCCTTGAAATTCAAGAGCCCTTATTTTTATGTATGTTTATTGGATGCCGTCCTTGCGGAGTTTCTCCTGCCAGCGCCATGCTGTCTTCAACACTTCCTCAGTAGGAGTCTCAGCCTTCCAACCAAGAACCTTGTTGGCTTTGTCTACGTTGCCCCAAACCTGCTCGATATCGCCTTCACGACGAGGAGCATAAGTCCAGTTGACTTTCACGCCAGTAGCCTTTTCAAAGCCTTCTACAACCTCAAGTGTTGACAAACCCTTACCAGTACCGATATTGAATACCTCTACAGCTTCACACTCAGGTTTGTCAAGAACACGCTCCATAGCTTTTACGTGAGCTTTTGCTAAATCAACAACATAGATGTAGTCACGAATACAAGTATGGTCAGGAGTATTGTAGTCGTTTCCGAAGATCTTCAGTTGCTGACGGATACCCATTGCTGTCTGAGTAACGAATGGAATCAAGTTCATGGGCACACCATTAGGCAACTCTCCGATCAATGCCGATGGGTGAGCACCGATGGGGTTGAAGTAGCGCAGGATAATGCTCTTGATAGGTGCACCGCTATGGATGTAGTCCTGAATGATTTCCTCGTTAATCTGCTTGGTGTTTCCGTAAGGTGACATAGCCTTCTGAATGGGAGCATTCTCCGTAACAGGAAGGTTCTCCTCTGAAGGCTGACCATATACGGTGCATGAACTTGAGAAGATGATACCCTTAACGTTGTACTTAGGCATCAGCTCCAGCAGGTTAATCAGACTGGTCAGATTGTTTCGATAATAGAGTAGGGGCTTTTCTACGCTCTCGCCTACAGCCTTAGAGGCAGCGAAATGGATGATGCCTTCTATCTTTGGGTACTTCTTGAATACACCCTCAAGAGCCTCAAAGTCGCAGCAGTCCACCTTCTCGAAGGCAGGACGCACGCCAGTGATCTTCTCAATGCCGTCAACGACGTTGGCATTCGAGTTCGACAGATTGTCAATAATGACTACTTCGTAGCCTGCCTGCTGCAGTTCTACAGTTGTGTGGCTGCCAATGAAGCCTGTGCCACCAGTAACAAGGATTGTCTGTTTCATAATAATAGTTTTATTAGTCTTGCTTGGTGCAAAGATAATAATTATTTTTATGATTGCCCAATTTTTTCGAATATTTTTTCTTAGTTTAGTCCAAATAGCGTGCGCAGACCATTGTCAACACCCGAGAATCCCATGAATGCAAGACTCAGCAGACCAGCACTGACTAGTACGATAGCCATACCACGCATACCCTTTGGTACGTTGCTAAGCTCCAGTTGTTCGCGCATACCGGCAAAGACGGTGAGAGCCAGTCCGAAACCGATAGCGGTAGAAAGTGCATACATGATTGACTGTCCGAGATTCATTTCTTTCTGAATCACTAGGATGGCTACGCCCAGTACGGCGCAATTAGTGGTAATCAGCGGAAGGAAGATACCCAAAGCCTGATACAGGGCTGGTGATACTTTCTTCAGGATAATTTCAACCATTTGAACTAACGAGGCGATAACCAGAATAAAAGCTATCGTCTGCAGATACTCCAGACCTGCGGGTACGAGAACGTAAGTTTGCACCAACCAGGTAACTAGTGTAGCGAGCACCATCACAAATGCTACTGCAGCCGACATACCCAGCGAGGTGTCAATCTTCTTTGATACGCCAAGGAAAGGACAAATTCCCAAGAACTGCGCCAACACGATATTGTTGACGAAGATGGCACTGATGAATATTAATAGGTATTCCATGACTTTTTAATGCTTAATTCTTAATGCTAAATGCTTAATTGTCACTTCTTCATTTTGTTGACTATTGCAATGAGATAACCCAGTGTGATAAAGGCTCCTGGAGCCAGTACGAAGAGCAAGATATTGTAGTTCTCAGGGATGAAGGCCAATCCGAAGATAGCACCAGAACCCAATACCTCGCGAACCATACCCAGAAGGGTGAGACCAAGGGTAAAGCCAAGTCCTATGCCAATACCGTCGAAAAGCGAGGCCAGAGGCGTGTTCTTGGCTGCAA
>CAZIKA010000104.1:0-9187 GCA_964539705.1 uncultured Prevotella sp.
TAACAGGCTTAGGCAGACGACGAATCTGCATCTGCACATCCAGCACACTCAGACGAGGCACACCCTCATCATCGATATAACCGCCACGACCCTTTACATGCATATCGCCACCAGAACAGAACGCGTGCTTTACGTCTGCCAGCGTCTTTCCCTCAGGCACCTCACTCATAGCACCCGTCAGCAACACCACACGGATTCTCTGCAACTCGCGTACCTGTGCGAAAGCCTGACTCAGTTCCAATGTTGTCTTAGGTGTAAACGCATTACGATACCTCGGACGGTTTATCGTTATCTTTGCGATACCATTATACTCTTCGAAGCGTATCTCCTCGAATTTCCTAATCTCTTTCCATTCTCTTTGTGCCATATCGTTTATATCTTATCGTTGTATCAGATTTCTTTTCGCTTGCAAAGATACTGCAAATCGAGAGAAATACCAAATCTACTTGGAAATTTCCGTACGAGACAACCATCAGCGTCCTGTTAAAACGAGATTATTGTGATGCTAAGAAGCGCACTCGAGATTTGTCCCATGGGGTGGGACTGTTTGTCCCATAGCCTGGGACAAGTTGTCCCACCCCATGGGACAAATTGGAAGCAAGCCAGTTAATTAGTCTGAGAACGCAAACGACGGCCCCTAGAAAGGATGTGTAAAAAGAGGCTAGAGATGTGAAAAAGGCGGAAAAGCAGGCAAAGATTTGGCGTTTTCCGTAAAAAGCAGTATCTTTGCACAAACTTGAAAAATCTAAAACATGCTTCAAATTCGCTGCAAGAACAATAATGTAACGAAGAGTTTCCCTGAGGGGACCTCGCTGCTCGATGTGTATCAGGAGTTTGCCGATGAAATCAAACTCCCCTACCCTGTGATTTCAGCCAAAGTGAATAACGCTTCGCAGGGTCTGAAGTTCCGACTCTATCAGAACCGCGACGTAGAGTTTCTGGATGCCCGTGCTGGTAGCGGACATCGCGTTTATGTGCGCTCATTGAGCTTTGTGCTCTATAAGGCCACGCAGGATGTATTTCCTGGTTCGAAACTGTTCATCGAGCACTCGCTTTGTCGAGGCTATTACTGCAACTTCAAGAAGAAGGACGGCACGCCGCTAACCGATGAGGATGTGGCACAGGTCAAGAAACGGATACAGGAGATTGTAGACCTCGATATGCCTTTCCGCCGCACGGAGGCCACCAACGAGGAGGCTATCCGCGTGTTTGCTGAACGCGGATTTGCAGACAAAGTGAAGCTGTTGGAGACAAGCGGACACATCTATTCCGACTACTATACGCTGGGCGACACCGTTGACTATTACTACGGTCCGTTGGTTCCATCGGCAGGCTACCTGAAAGTATGGGACCTGGAGCGCTATGAGGACGGTCTGCTACTGCGTGTGCCCGATTGGAACAACCCCAACCAGGTGGCAGAGAAGGTGGATCAGCCCAAGACCTACGAGATGTTCGCCGAGAAGACGCGCTGGGATATCATCATGCGCCTGTCGAATGCGGGTGACGTCAACAAAGCCATCATGCGCGGTCATGCTTCAGAACTGATACAGGTCAGCGAGGCGCTACAGGAAAAGAAAATCGTAAAGATAGCGGAAGAGATAGAACGAAGGTTCCACCAAGAGGAGAATCCCGTTCGCTTAGTACTGATTACGGGACCGTCGTCTTCTGGTAAGACGACGTTCTGCAAACGTCTCTCCGTACAGTTACTGGCTTGCGGTCTGCGCCCCATCTCGTTCTCAACGGATGATTACTTCGTGAATCGCGTAGATACACCCAAGCTTCCAAATGGCGACTACGACTTCGACAACATCGAAACGGTAGAGTATTCGCTATTGGAAGACCATCTGCTAAAACTGATGCAGGGCGAAAAGGTAGAGATTCCTGAGTATAACTTCGTGACGGGCAAGCGCGAGTGGAACGGCAAAAAGCTGAAACTTTCCAACGATACCGTACTCATCATCGAAGGTATTCATGCCCTGAACCCGCTGCTCACGAAGAAGATTCCCGACTCTTTGAAGTATAAGATATACATCTCGGCACTGACAAGTATCTCGCTGGATGACCACAACTGGATTCCCGTACGCGACAACCGACTGCTACGCCGCATTATCCGCGACTACAACAAGGGAGCTTATACGGCTCAGCAAACCATTGCACAATGGAAGAACGTGTGCGAGGCTGAGGACCAATGGATATTCCCATTCCAGGAGACTGCAGACGTAATGTTCAACTCTGCCCTGAACATCGAGTTCGCCGTATTGCGCACCCATGCGGAAATCATTCTGGCATCCGTTCCAAAGAACTGTCCGGAGTATGCTGAGGCGCATCGACTGATGAAGTTCATCCACTTCTTCCTGCCCGTCAGCGACAAGGAGATACCGCCTACCAGCATCATGCGAGAGTTCGTGGGAGGCTCAGCCTTCAAGTATTAAAACAGAATAACAGACGAACAGACTTCAATGTTTTGTAATAAGGAGAATGTAAATATTCTGACAAGTTTGCTGGTGGCTCACGGCATCCATCATGCGGTGGTGTGTCCTGGAAGCCGGAATGCGGCAATCGTACACAACCTCAACGAATGTCCTGATATCAAATGCTATCCTGTGACGGATGAACGTTCTGCTGGCTTCTATGCCTTGGGAATGACGCAGGCATTGAATGAACCTGTGGTGGTATGCGTTACTTCTGGTACTGCTCTGCTGAATCTGGCACCTGCTGTTGCTGAGGCTTACTATCAGCATCGCCCATTGGTGGTTATCTCTGCAGATCGTCCCCAACAATGGATTGACCAACTTGACGGTCAGACATTGCCTCAACCCGATGCCCTCGGACGCTTCGTGCGTCGGGCAGTTTCCCTGCCAGAACCTCACGATGCAGAGACCCGTTGGTACTGTAATCGCTTGGTGAACGAGGCACTGATAGAAAAGCACGCTCCTGTACATATCAACGTGCCTATCACAGAGCCACTCTTTTCTTTTACGACACCAGAACTGCCTGCAGAACGCAAGATAGATTTCCTGCCAGCTGATGCAACGAACATCACACTGACCCATGTCTGCAGGATGTTTATGCAAGCAAAGAGACCTATGCTGATTGCCGGTCAGCCCATGAACCCGCTGATGGACGAGGCCGTTGTACAGATAGCTGACGACGAGAGTTATGTGCCTGACTTTGTGCTCTATACGGGCGGTTCCATCGTGAGCAAGCGCTTGAAGCATTTCCTGCGGAAGGCAAAGGAAACGTGGGTAGTGAATCGCGAGGGCGAGGTAACGGATACATTCATGAATCTCACGAATGTGATTCAGGCCGATCCTGAAGTAGTAGCTGACTTGATTCGCTTTAATCTGGAAGAGATGCCGCATCCTTTCGTGCAGAAATGGGAGGCATTACTGGCAGAGATACGACAGAAAGTGGAGTCAGAAGAGCCGGCTTATTCGCAGGCTGCCGCCGTAAAATACTTTGAACAGAAGCGAGGCGATAGTCCTATACATTATGCCAATAGCATGGCGATACGTTTGGCAAACATCTACTCGAAAACGCCTGTCTATTGCAATCGCGGCGTGAATGGCATTGAGGGTTCGCTCTCCACAGCTGCGGGCTTCTCTGTTGTGGCAGATGAAAACGTATTCTGCGTAATAGGCGACCTGAGCTTCTTCTATGATCAGAACGCCCTTTGGAACCAGAACCTGCGAGGCAACTTCCGCATCCTCTTGATGAACAATGGTAAAGGCGGCATCTTCGATATGCTGCCAGGCTTACAACAGAGTCCTGCACGTGATAAATACGTCAGCGCAGAGCACCATGCCAATGCAGAAGGTATCTGTCAGCAAAACAACATTATTTATCGTAAAGCAGAAAACATGGAACAGATGCAGCAAGGCATCGATTGGCTCCTAAAAACAGAAAGTGAGCGCCCCTTACTCTTGGAAGTGCTCACTTAATAACCCTTCGCATGGTTTCGAGCTTCGCCTCCGTCTCCTGCCATTCCAGCTCCTCGATGCTGTCTTTCAGCAAGCCTCCACCTGCATACAAACGATACGTGGAATTCGTAATCTGCATGCAGCGCAGGGAAACATATAGAGAGGTGAGGGGTGAGAGGTGAGAGGTTTGAGGTTTGAGATTTAAAGGTCCCATAAACCCGCTGTAGTATAGGCGAGGCGTATGTTCATTCTCTAAGATAAACCGATAGCTTTCCTGTTTGGGCAAGCCACAGACAGCAGGCGTAGGATGAAGCATCTGAAGGACATCTCCCACACGCGCGTTATTTAATAAGGTGAAAGTAAAGTCACTTCGCAGGTGTACCAGATTGGCAGCACGCACCGTTCGCGGCCCTTCCTCATGGATATCCTGTGCCAACTGTTCCAGACAGTCCCTCAGATAGGTAGCCACATAGCGTTGCTCCTGGATATTCTTGGTACTCCAAGTCACATTCTCGCCTTCGCCATCCAAATCCTCATCCCTCAGTTTCATGGTGCCAGCCAACGCGATGGTACGCCATTCGTTACCATTTCCCTCAAGCAGAATCTCTGGGGTAGCCGTAAGCCACAACCCACTCTTTGGCGTATATACCAGCGAGATAAACATACGAGGATACAACTGACAGGCTTGCTGATATAAATCCAGCGGCGAAACGCCATTATTCACAGGCTCCTCCGCACAGCGACTGAGCACCAACTTACGGAAATCGCCATCCTTCAGATGAAGAAAGAAACGACTGAAGTCATCGGAATAAGTAGCCCGACTGGAGTTTCCCCCAAGGGAACTGCCTGTTCCTCCCAAGGGAGCTGCCTGTTCCTCCCAAGGGAGCTGGCAGTTCCTAATAGAGGAGCTATCGGGAACTGACGAATAAGTCTGAACGATGTCAGGACGTATCAGGACAACAGGCGTCTGCTTACTGATGGAAAAAGGCGCCACTACGAACCCCGTCTGTCCGTTAAGTGCTTCACAGGAAGCCAACTCCAACGGTTCGCCCTCTGTCTGAGCCACCATTGTCACCTGTTGCTCGTAAGGCAGTCTGTAGAGAGCGAATCCCGTCATTTCTGTTGTTTGATGATATAATTGGTGACACGAACATTTGAAATCAAATCATCTGCCGTATCCTTGATGTCTACATTCCATACATGCAGCGTGGTGCCTTTGTGGAGCAAACGAGCAAAAGCAGTAACTGTGTCACCCTCAACAACAGCCTTTACATGACTGCCACTCACCTCGATACCCACACAAGCACAACCAGGACAAAGTGCACTCGACCCTACCCCAGCCACATTCTCAGCCAAAGCCAGCGAAGCTCCACCACTCAAGAATCCAAAGGGCTGACGGTTACGCTCATCAACCTTCATACGAGCCATACACGTATCGCCCTCGGGTGTGGATATAAACTCCATCCCGAGGGCGGTACTTAGATTAGGTTTTGACTCTATAATGTCTTTTATCTTCTCTACGTTCATTTATTGTCTATTATACAAACAGCGAGTACTCCTTCACGTCCCAAGCCAAAGCACTGGCACCCAGCACGTCGCGCTCGGTCTGATCCAAAGTAGAAACAACTAGCTTCACCTTGCCCTTCACGTTGTGGAACACGTGCTCCTCAAACGATTCGTTCACCGATTCCATCAGCCACTTGCCAGCACCCGAGATGCCGCCTGCGATGATGATACCCTCCGGATTCAGGATGGATGCATAGTTGGCCAAGCCGATACCCAACATATACCCCGTACGACGGAACACCTCAATAGCCAATTCATCGCCCTCATCACACAAACCGGAGATAACACGTGGCGTCAGGAATTCCTTCTCGCGCATCACTGACGGACGACTATCGCTCTCCATCAGTTCAAGTGCCGTCTGTACTACGCCCTTTGCACCTACATAAGCCTCCAGACAGCCGCGATTACCACAGCCACACAGACGACCGCCGTGGGCTATACACGAGTGACCTATCTCGCCAGCAAATCCCTCAGAGCCCAGATAAGCCTTACCTTTCGTAAAGATACAGCTACCAACGCCGTGACCCAGATTCACCACGATGAAATCCTTCATGCCGTGAGCACTGCCGAACACATATTCGCCCAACGCACGAACATGAGCATCATTGCCCAAAGCCACAGCCAGTCCCAAACGGTCCTGCAGCATAGCAGCCAAGGGAATCTGACCCTTCCATGGAAGGTTAGGAGAGTTCTCGATACAGCCTGTCAGAAAATTGCCGCTAGGCACGCTGATTCCCACCGAGCGTATGCTGGCATAACCGCCATTATCTTCTATCATCGCAACGATTTTCTCGCTCAGATATGTCACAAACTCGTTGACATTCTGGAAGTCTGTCGTTGGAAAGGCTTCCTTAGCAATAATATTTCCCCTGACATCGACAATGGCGTATGCAGTCTCATCGATACTCAGCCCTATGCCTACTACTCGCGTCTTGATTGTACGTTCTATCATAGTTTTATATTGAGTAAAGTATGGCAAAAGTAGTAAAATTATTTATATAGGCAAAGGATTTTTGCTTTTTTTTTGTTCATTTCCGCAGAATTTCATAAATTTGCCGACGAAATGAATGTTTTATTATCCTCTTTAAATTTTATTAATCATGAAGAAAGTATTATTTTTTGCTGTTGCAGCCCTGATGCTGGGCTTGGCATCATGCAGTGAGACAAAGAAAGTAGACGAAGCAGCTCCATTTATTGAGCAGATGAAATCACAGCTCGAGGCTGGCGATGTTGAGGAACTGCAAAGCACAATGGACAACGCGATGGCTAAAGTCTCAGAACTGGCAGAGACGGACCCCGAGGCAGCCAAGACTGCTTTCGCTGAGATTCAGAATTTCATCAAGGAGAGCAAAGAGCAGTTACTGGCTGCAGGTACTGACGAAGAGGCCCTCAACTACCTTATCGAGACCCCCGCTGACATGATTATCAATGCACTGACAGCTGGTCAGAGTGTTATCAACACTGCCGAGAACCTGACCGATTCTGTCGACCAAGCTATCAACAACAAGATCAACGAGCTGCAGGAAGGTGCTGAGAACACAGCTGCTGAGCAGGTTGAAGCCGCTAAGCAGAAGGCTGTAGATCAGGTTAACGCTGCAAAGAAGGAAGCTAACGACAAGGTGAACGAGGCAACCCAGAAGGCTAACGAAGAGGTGAACAAAGCCGCTGAGAAGGCCAACCAGGAGATGAACGATGCCGCCAAGAAGGCTCTGAAGTCAGTAGGTCTCTAATCCTTTTTACTGAAAGAATCGGGGTATTCGTTGAACGGATTAACCCCGATTCATTTTTTATGGTTATCTTTGTGCCATAAAAACACCTATCAATGCAAGTACAGAAGAAACAAAAGAAAGAATCGATCCTATACCTGGTGCTTTGGATCATCCTGTTTCTGGCACCACTACTGAGTACCTATATCGAGTACTCCAGTTCCAATAGTGCCGACTCTTTCCCTTGGCATGAGGTTTGGCATATCTGGAGGAAATATCTTGTTTTCTTCTGTGTCTTTCTGATTCACAACTACTTGATGGCTCCCCTGCTGGTGTATCGTAGAAAGCGTATTCTCTATTATTCAGGGGTCGTCTTGTTGCTGTCAGTATTTGTCGCCATCCAGTGCGTCAACAAGCCTGACATCAAGCATCCCCGCCCCCGTTTTCATCAGGCAGACAGGCCACCCCACATGAAAGAAGGACCAGGAGAGCCATTTTTTATGGAAGATGGGCCCAAGCACCGTCCTGACAGACGTCCAAACGATATGCCTGAGATGCGAGGTCCCAAGCCTCTCATGATGGAGCACGACGTAGTAGCAGTCATCATCTTCTTCCTGATGATAGGCATGAACCTTGGGGTGAAGTATTACTTCCGTCAAAGTCAAGACCGCGAACGACTGGAGAAGCTGGAGCGCGAGAATCTGGAACAGCAATTGGAGTATCTGAAGTATCAAATCAACCCCCATTTCCTGATGAACACGCTCAACAATATCCATGCCCTCGTAGATATTGACCCTGAGCAAGCCAAGGAGACTATTGTGGAACTGTCGAAGATTATGCGCTTCGTGCTCTATGAGGGTTCCAAGCAAAAAGTATCCCTGCGCCGCGAGATGATTTTCCTCGACAACTATATCCAACTGATGCGTTTGCGCGTAGCTGAACAGGTGGACATCAGCGTTGACATTCCCCAAGTCATCCCCGACAAAGACATCCCACCGCTGATGATGATCACCTTTGTAGAGAATGCCTTCAAACACGGCGTAAGCTATCAGCAGCACTCCTTTATCGACATCAGCATACAAATCGCTGATGACCAGTTGCACTTCCATTGTCGCAACAGCAAGGTGCCACAGGGCGAAGACCGTCACGGAGGCGTAGGCCTGCAAAACGTAAAGAAACGTCTGCAACTTATCTACGGCAGCACCTACACCCTAGACATCAAGGATGAAAGCGAAACCTATACCGTTGACCTAACATTACCACTATGATTAAAGTTCTTGCTATCGACGATGAGCCCCTGGCTCTGCGACAGTTAGTCACATATATAAATAAGGTGCCTTTCCTGAAACTCTCAGGTCAGTGCCGCAGCGCATTGGAAGCCCGACAGCTTCTGGAACAGGAGATGGTAGATGCCATCTTCTGTGACATCAACATGCCAGATCTCAACGGTATGGACTTCGTACGTCAGTTGGCAGCACCGCCCCTCATTGTGTTCACCACCGCCTACTCTGAGTATGCCGTTGAGGGATATAAGGTCAACGCCGTAGATTATCTCTTGAAACCTTTCGGCATGAACGACTTCCTGCGTGCTGCCATGAAGGTGCAGGAGCAGTATAACCTGCGTCATCAGAATGCACCCCAACAACAAAGCAGTCCCGTTCAGGCCGACGGCACTATCTTCGTCAAGACCGACTACCGCGTGGTACGCATCGCCATCGCTGACATCCGCTATATTGAAGGCATGAGCGAATACCTGAAGATTCACCTTGAAGGACAGAAGCCCATCATCACCCTGCTCAGTATGAAAAAGATGGAGGACTACTTGCCCTCCACCCTCTTTATGCGCATTCATCGCTCTTATATCGTTAACCTGCAAAAGATTCAAGAGGTCAACAAGAATCGCGTCATCCTCGATGCCGACACCAACCTGCCCATCGGCGACCTCTACAAAGATCAGTTCAACGAGTATCTGGAGCGCAACTTCCTAGGAAAATA
>CAZIKA010000105.1:0-9144 GCA_964539705.1 uncultured Prevotella sp.
AACATTAAACATTAAAGATTAAACATTAAAGATTAAACATTAAAGATTAAAGATTAAATGTCACTTCTCATTCTCTTCGCCTCACGCTTCCACTTCATGTAGCCGGCAACGGCGATAATCACATAGAGCCCATAGAGCAGGGCCTTGAAGGGAATACCTTTCTCTATATATAAAACGGTACACACCACATCGACCACAATCCAGAAGAGCCACTGTTCCACATACTTACGCGCCAGAGCCCACATACCCACAAACGAAAGGGCATTGGTGAACGAGTCGCGAACGGGCACCGTAGAATTGGTCCAGGTAATCAGGACGTAATAGATGGCTCCCCACGCTACGAAGAAGAAGATGGCAGCAGGCAGATACTGACGGCGCGGCATATAGATGATAGGCAGGGGTTTCTTCTCCTTGCGAGTCTTCACAAACTTCCACACAAAGAGACCATAAATAGCGGCTAAGGTATAGTAGCACGCCATACCGGCATCGCCATAGAGGCCGTGATTCCAATAGAGGATGATATCCAGAGCTGGCATGATGATGCCCACCACCCAGAGGGCGATATGAGCACGATACTCAAGCCCGATATATATCAGGCCGAGTATCGTGGTCAGTATGTCAAGCCAGTCGAAGGTCATGCTTTCTTTGGAGTGACAGGAGTACAGGAGTTCTGGAGTTCAGACGTTAGAAATTCAAGGACAGGTGAGCCATGAAGTTGAAGGGTGCAGAGGGGGCAAAGCCTGCCTCATAGAGGTCATCGTTGCGATAAGCCTCCACGGTGCCGTCGGCTTTCTGACGGAACTTGGGACTTGCCCAGCCGTTGTTGTCAAACTTAGCAGAGAAGAGATTGTAGAGCGACACACCAACGGTGGCTTCTTTCAATCCCAGCGGCTTGATAGCAAAGCTATAGCTCAGGTCTACATTGGTGGTAAAGTGACTGTCGAGCATCATGCTCACCTCACTTTCAACGTCTCCATTGCTATCATAATTGGTATAGCTCTTGAAGCCAGAGTTGGTCAGATACTGCTCACCCACAAACTGGCTCTGTACAGATGCCTTGAAGTTGTCATACTTGAAGGTGAAGATATTATTAAACAGCGCATCGGGCGAGAAAGACAAGTGGGTGTCGCCAACATTAACCTTGGTTACTTTGTCTTTCAACGTCACTACAGCATTCTTTACCTTGTTGGTACTGAATGTGGCATTAGCATCCCATCGGAACCAGTCAACAGGCATCCAGGCAGCTTCCAGCTCAACACCCATGCGATAGCTCTCAGGCACGTTCATGGCCTTAGCCTCGCCGATGGGATTCAGTTCGCCAGTCAGCACAAACTGGTCTTTATAATCCATCCAATAAAGATTGAAACCTGCTGTGAAACGGGTCGACTGATACTTATAGCCCACCTCAAGGTCGTTCAGTCGCTCTGCCTTCAAACCAATGCCAAAGTTGTCTTCATAGTCGTTACGGGTCGGCTCTTTATGTGCGATGGCATACGAAGCGTAGACACGATGATTAGGCGTTATCTGGTAGTTAATACCAAACTTCGGATTGAAGAAATTATAGTTGTCGTTGAAGTTGAAGACCTTTTGTGTGTGGTCACTATTCCATTCGTCGGTAGGACCATCCATCTTATAATTCAGATGACGGAACTGCAAATCAACATAAGCACTAAGACCTGACAGGAATTCCCAGTCCACCTTTCCATAGACGTTCATATCGGTCTTCTTACCTGTATTACGATAATACTCATTATTAGGATAAGTGGTAGCTACAGGTTGTGACCATTTTACGAGTCCGAAATGATCACCCACATACTTGTTCCAGCCTCCACCAACGGTAGCCTGAAGTCCTTGGCTATTGTCGAAGTTAAGAGAGGCAACGGCACCATAGAAGTCGTTATCCATCTTCTTCTGGTTTACCAATGTGCCTACAGCTGTCCAGTCAGTGGTGATTCCATATTCAGCCAGTGTCTCGTCATCATAGCCATAGTCATTCTTATACTGCTCGTAATAGCCCTCGCCCTTGGTGTAGTGAAGGGCTACGTTCATTGTCAGAGCCTTCGACAAGAGCTGGTTCCAGAGCAACTGGTAATGCTGCTGATGGTAGTTATCTGTCTGATCGTCATAGTAATGCATGTTGCCATTGGCATCGGTATACATGAGTCCACACGAATTGTAGGTGCGTCCATAAAGGCTCTGCTCATACTTTGAGGCATAGTTCCATGCATGATAGGTCTCTTCCTGTCCGTTAAAGGTGATCAGCTTCACGATAGTGTTCTCACCGAAGTAGCCAGCCTGGAGGAAGTAGCTGTTCAACTTTGTAGAGGCGCGATCCAGATAACCCTTTGAACCGATATTACTCAGACGGCCCTGAAAGCCCCATTTATTGCTTAAGATACCTGTGCTGAAACGTACTGTCTCCTTGTGAGAGGCATAGCTACCGGCACTTAAATCAATACCATAATAAGGATTCTGACTGATATTCTCGGTCTGCATACTCAACGTAGCACCAAAAGCACCAGCACCATTGGTACTTGTACCTACACCGCGTTGAATCTGCATGGACTGCACGCTGGAGGCGAAGTCGCCCATGTTTACCCAATAGAGACCAGCACTCTCGGCATCGTTAATGGGGATACCGTTTGCCGTTACGTTCACACGAGTGGGGTCGGTACCACGTACACGCAGTGAGGTGTAACCAATGCCGTTGCCTGCATCGCTGGTCATCGTGATAGACGGCGTCAGCGAAAGCAGATAAGGCACGTCCTGTCCGTAGTTCACAGCCTTAATCTGGTCCTTGTTCATGTTAGTGAAAGCCACAGGGGTCTTCTTTGATGCACGTGTAGATACCACCTGCACCTCTTGCAGTTTCACGTTTGTCAGTGAGTCACCTGGCACTGCTGCACGCTTTGCAGCGTTCTCTGCCATTGCATTCATGCAAATGAATGCTGTTAATCCCAAAAGAATCTTTTTCATTCCCTTTTTTAATTTTTAATGTTTAATTATTAATGTGTAATGTAAAAAAGGGGGCTTTGTATTGATAATTAATTCCATCCCTACGCCGGTATTATCCGAATCAGGTTAGAGGGTATCATCTCAGCCCGAACTATCGGGCACCCCTTGAATTTAATCTTATGTAAAATTCCGAATAACTCGGATGTCGTTTTTTCTTTATCCAAAGAACTCTCCGTCGCCCTGCTGGTCGTAGCTGCTGCCATCGAAGCAGTGGGTGCAGACGTGGCTCTTGGGCAGACCTATCGACTCGATAAGGTCCTCCAGATGGGCGAACTTCAGCGAGGTAAGACCCAGTCGACGGGCTATCTCCTCTACCATACGCTTGTATTCAGGAGAGTCTGTCTTGGCATACTGGTCGAGCTTTGCCTTATCGTCACCCTCGAAGTCGCGAATGATGCGACGGGTGATGAGCTCCAAGTCGCTCTTGCTGCTGGTGAAACCGATAAACGGACAGCCATAAACCAGAGGCGGACAAGAGATACGCACATGCACCTCCTTAGCACCATTCTGTACGAACTCACGGGCATTGTCGCGAAGCTGCGTACCACGTACGATACTGTCATCGCAGAACACCACGCGCTGGTCCTTCAGCAGGGCACCGTTGGGAATCAGTTTCATCTTTGCCACAAGGTCACGACGGCTCTGGTTACCAGGCGTAAACGAGCGGGGCCATGTGGGTGTATATTTCAGTACGGCACGCTTGTAAGGTATCTTGGAACCTTCGGCATAGCCCAATGCCATACCTACACCTGAATCGGGGATACCGCATACCAGGTCGGCCTCAACGTCATCCTTCTCACCCATCATACGTCCGTTCTTCTCGCGTACATATTCTGTATTGATGCCTTCGTAGTTAGAGGCGGGGAAACCGTAGTAAACCCACAGGAAGGAACAAATCTGACAGCGCTTGAAGGCAGGCTGCAGCACTTCGAAGCCATCGGCATGAAGTCGTACAATCTCACCAGGACCCAGGTCGCGCACAGGCTTATAGTCCAGATTAGGGAAGCTGGTAGTCTCGCTACATACAGCAAAAGCCTTTACGCAATCGTCGGTGCCAATAGGTGAGAGCTGGTGGGTTTCTTTTTTTCCGATAACAATAGGCGTACGTCCCAGGAAGTCGCGTGCAGCAATGATGCCGTCCTCAGTAAGAATGAGCATAGAGCACGAGCCCTTAATCTTTCGATACACCATATTGATGCCCTCAACAAAAGTAGAGCCCATATTAATAAGCAATGCCACCAACTCTGTCTGATTCAGGTTGTTGGCACTTTGTTCGCTGAGGTGCATACGCTGAGCAAGGAGCTCGTCGGCAATCTCACGCAGGTTGTTGATCTTGGCTACCGTCACCACGGCATAGCGGCCCAGGTGGGAGTTGATGATGATAGGCTGAGGATCGGTGTCACTAATCACACCCAAGCCCTGATTGCCACAGAACTCATGCAGCTCGTCCTCGAACTTCGAACGGAAGTAGTCGCGCTCCAAAGAGTGGATGCTACGTGAGAATCCCTTTTCCTTATCGAAGGTCACAAGACCTGCTCGTTTTGTACCAAGATGTGAGTGATAGTCTGTGCCGTAAAACAAGTCGTTTACGCAGTCACGTGTAGAAATAGTGCCGAAAAATCCGCCCATCGTGTTATCGCTGTTTTTATTTTCGGGTGCAAAGGTAGTAAAAAAAGTGAAAAGTGAAAAGTGAAGAGTGAAAAAATTGCTACCGCTTTGTAATTTTTTTCAAAAGTGATGAGCGAAGGACTGGGGGTAAAAAAAGAATGTACGCACATACACGTGCGTACATTCTATATAATAAGGGAAAAACCTTAAGCTTATTTCTCTGCCTCAGCAGGAGCTTCAGCGGTCAGATCCTCAAAGCGATCCTTACGGCTCATAGTGAGATAAGCGGTAGGAGCAGCGATGAAGATTGATGACAAGGTACCGAATACAACACCAAGAATCATGGCGAAGGCGAATGAGCGGATGCTATCGCCACCCAGGAAGAAGATAGTGAGCAGCACGATCAACGTGGTCACTGAGGTGTTGATGGTACGAGCCAAGGTCTGGTTCAGTGAATCATTGAACAGACGCTTGCGGTCGCGCTTTGCATAGAGCTGCATGTTCTCACGGATACGGTCGAATACCACCACCTTATCGTTGATAGAGTAACCGATAACGGTCAGGATAGCACCGATGAAGGTCTGGTCTATTTCGAGTGACATGGGAACCCAAGTGTGGAGCAGCGAGAAGAAGCCGATAACAACCAGAGCATCGAGAGCCAGAGCAACGATAGAACCGATAGAGAAGGCCACGTTGCGGAAGCGGAGCAGGATGTAGAGGAAGATGGCAATCAGAGCCAGGATGACGCTGATGATAGCGCTGCGAGTGATGGTCTTAGCCACAGAAGGACCTACCTTGGTAGAGCTTACGATAGTACCCTTAGAGGTATCCTCTTCGTTTGCGGGAGGTGTACGGAAGTCTTCCTTACTGGTCTCTGCCTTAATCAACTCTGCCTTGCTCAATACGCTGTAGATGCTGTCCTCAATCACGTCGTCAACCACAGGGCTGTTTACATCGTAGTCCCAGTTGGTAGAGATACGTACGGTACGGTTAGCGGCATCGCCCAGTGCAATGATAGTGGTGCTGGCGGGAGCTCCGGGGTTAGCGCTCTGCTCATCGTTCTGAGCAAACACACCCTCGAAGGCAACACGTACATCCTCAACGGGAACCTGCTTATCGAGTACAACAACATAGTTACGACCACCAGTGAAGTCGATGCTCTTGCTGACACCACGGAGGAAGAAGCTTACGCAGAATACTGCTGCAGCAATAGCCCAAACAGCATAAGATACCTTGAATGAGCCCATGAAGTTGAACTTCGTACCCTGCATCAGGTTCTTTGACAGAGGAGTAGAGAAGGTGAGCTTCTGCCATCTGTCGGCCTTCATCTGACGATCATAAACCAGACGGGTCATGAACACAGCGGTGAAGAACGATACGCAGATACCGATGATCAGGGTCGTTGCGAAACCGCGGATAGGACCGGTACCAACAGTGAACAGGATAACACCAGTAATCAATGATGTCAAGTTAGAGTCGAAGATAGCCGAGAATGCGTTTGCATAACCCAGGTTCAGGGCTTCCTTGATATTCAGACCCTTGCGGAGCTCTTCCTTCGTACGTTCGTAGATCAGCACGTTAGCATCCACAGCCGTACCCAGCGTCAGCACGATACCTGCGATACCAGGCATGGTCAGTGCGGCTTGGAACGAGCTCAGAATACCGAGTGTGAAGAACAGGTTGAACAACAGAGCGATGTTTGCCAGCATACCGGGGATCCAGTTGTAGAGCAGGATCATCACAACCATCAGCAGCACGAAAGCCACAACGAATGAGATGGCACCCTGCTGGATTGACTGTGCACCGAGTGAAGGACCAACCATCTGATAAGAAGCAACACGCAGCGGAGCGGGCATCTTACCTGAGTTCAGGGTGTTAGCCAAGTCTTTGGTATCAGCCTGAGTGAAGCGACCAGAGATCTGTGAGTTACCACCAGGAATCTCACCGTTAACGCGAGGAGCGCTGTAAACCACATCATCGAGGACGATAGCGATAGCACGACCTACGTTCATCTTGGTCAGATTAGCCCAGATACGGGTACCCTCGCTGTTCATCTGCATAGAAACCACAGGACCTACGTTACCAATCTCATTGCTGTAGTCGTCCTTAGCTGTGGTCACCACGTCACCAGTCAGAGGAGCCTTTCCGTTAGGATCGTTCACCTTGATGGCATAGAGGTGGAGCACCTTGGTCTTCTTATGAGTCTCAGGATTCTCGATCTTGCTGATCTTAGCATCCCAGAACAGACGCATCTCCTTGGGGAGCACCTTCTGAGCAATCTCAGAATAGATCACCTTGTTCACCTCAGCAGTATCGGTAACGCGGGCATAACCTACGTCACAGAGGCTCTCAGTGTGATAGGGATCATTTACTACGAGGAAGTTCAGCAGGCTCTTCAGCTGATCATTACCAGCCTCAACAGCAGCCAGGTCTTTCTTGGCAGCAGCCTCAAGAGCGTTAACGGTGTCGTTCTCAGCAGCCTCCTCGGCAACCTCAGCCTCAACAGCGGTGGTGTCCTTAGCCTCTGCCTCAACATTGCTCATCTCAGCCTGATAAGCTGTGTGCAACTGTACGAGATAAGGCACTGCCTCTTCACGCATATAAGTCTCGTGGAACTGCAGGTCAGCACTACCTGACAGCAGCTTCAGGATACGATCCTTATCCTTCTTAGCGCCTGGCATTTCAACCATGATACGGCTCTGACCGCTCAGCTTCTGAATGTTTGGCTGAGCCACACCGAACTTGTCGACACGGGTACGAACCACCGTCTCAGCATTGTCGATAGCTGCGTCAACCTCTGCTTGCAGGGCGGCAATAACTTCCTCGTCAGTGCTCTTGGTGTTCACCTTGTCACGCATCTGCTGGGTAGCAAAGATGGTGTTCAACTGACGACCGCCACCAAACTCCTTCCAGCGCTCTACGAAGAGGCTGATGAAGTCTGACTGACTCTTCTCCTCGTCCTTCACGGCAGCCTCAAATGCCTTACGATAACCCTCGTCGGTCTTATGACCAGACAGGAAGTCAACGATGTCGGGCACCGAAACCTCGAGAATAACGTTCATACCGCCCTTCAGGTCAAGACCCAGGCCTACTTCCATCTCACGGCACTCATCAAGGCTCCACTGCCAAAGCCACAGGTGGTCTTCGGTAGAAATGGAATCCAGATACTCTTCAGCAGCCTTATCTCCCAGCTCTGCGCGAAGTGCCTCTGCCTTGCTTTCATAGTGGCGAGTCACAAACGAGAATGAGAGATAGAAGCAGCACACAAGGATGAGTGCAACTGCAATAAATCTTACAATTCCTTTGTTTTGCATTTTTGTTTTTTTATGTTATTTATTATATATATGCGCGAATGAGCCTGCAAATATAGTGATTTTTTTACACATTGGAAAATTTTTAAGCGTTTTTCATACATTTTTTAAGGAATAGAGGCCTTTTTCAGCCAACAAACCACTGGATAATGGTCGCTAGCGTCCATTTCGTTGTCAACAAAGCAACGGATGGGCTCGAAATGAGAAGAGCACATCATATGGTCGATACGCAGGTTGAAACCCTTCAGATTGAACGACAGGCCCAAGCCGCAGCCCGCAGACACAAAACAGTCGGTAAGATGGGTAGCAACGATCTGTCGGGCATAGGAAATGGGGGTGTCGTTGAAGTCGCCGCACAACAGAATAGGATATTGGCTGTGCGTTTCCACATATTCGTTGACAGTCCGTGCCTGAATAGCACGGTCAGCCATGTGGGAAGCCAGTTTCCTCATGATGTCCAGCATCTGAGCCTCAGCGGAGTCGCGTTCCACCTCGCCCTTCAGTACCTCCTGATAACGCTGACGCTCATCAGTAGTGAGGTGCGTACTCTCCAAATGATTGTTGATAACGATAATGGTATCCTCATCAACCTGCAGATAATAGGCTATAGAACCATTGCTTCTGGATGCATTGGCCAGTCGTTCCTTGCGGATAATGGGATAGCGGGTGTGGATGCCTATAGAGTTGAATATCACATCATTTGAGAAATGGATGGTGTCGTTGTAAGGATAGAGCTCTTTCATCTTCTCAAAGCCATCGCCACCCTTCCCGCCATGATCTTCTTGGATGCAAACGATATTGGCATTGATACGTCGCAAGTAGCCCGCTACGGTATCAACAGCCTGCTCGTATTTGTAATTGCCCCCAAAGCCACACACATTATACGACACCACACATATACCATCTTCGGGTAGCTCCTTTTCAGAAAAGAAGTTGATTGGTATAAAGGTACGTATGGGTACATACGCGAGGACAAGGGCTGCAACGGGAATCCACAGACGTTGCCATCTGACGAAAATCCAAATGGGCACAAACAGCAGATTGACAATCAGGGCAAAGGGGAAAAACATACCCAGACAGGCTAACTTGGGAAATGATGCAGGATCAAACCGGTCGCTATAGCCCACCAGCAACAACAGCAATGCCGCAACGACGCTGGCTCCCGTCAGTATTGCCAATAATATATTCTTAACAACCTTCAAACCTCAAA
>CAZIKA010000106.1:0-9098 GCA_964539705.1 uncultured Prevotella sp.
GTCACCTTCGCATCCTCGCCCAGCGAGTCGTCCGTTGCCGTACCCCATATCACGTCGATATTCGGATCCAACTGGTCAAAGAAATCATCTATCTCCTGTAGTTCGCGTACGAAGATAGGATGTTCGTCGCTGGCATAGATGTTAAACAAGATACGCTTCGCCTTACCGATATCGTTGCCGTAAATCAGAGGCGAGTCGAGGGCATTCAAGATAGCCTTCTCCACGCGATGTTCTCCGCTGGCACGTCCCATCGCCATGATTGCCCCACCGCCATTCTTCATAGTTGTCTCCACATCGCGGAAGTCACTTTTGATACCTCCGTCGCTGGGTAGCGTAATGAGTTCCGATATACCCTTCACGGCATCCATTAAGATATTGTCGGCCTTCAGGAATGCCTCCTTCACAGAGATATCCGAATCGGCATAGACGTCGCATAGACGCTCGTTGTTTACTATCAACAGGGCATCCACATTCTTTCTCAGTTCGTCGACGCCTTTCAGTGCCTTGATGATTTTCTTTTTCTTCTCAAAGTAGAAAGGAATGGTCACCACACCTACCGTCAGCATTCCCATCTTCTTCGCTACGCCAGCCACTACAGGCGCTGCACCCGTACCCGTGCCACCACCCATGCCAGCCGTCACGAAGACCATCTTCGTACCGTCACTCAACAACTTCTCGATATCCGTCACGTTCGTCTCGGCCTCGCTCTTTCCCATTTCAGGATTTCCGCCAGCACCAAGTCCGGAAGCTCCCAGCATGATTTTCATTGGCACAGGCGAACGCGATAGCGACTGGCTATCCGTATTACAAACGGCATAGGTCACACCCTCCACGCCCTCGTTGTACATGTTTCTGACGGCGTTGCATCCACCGCCTCCTACGCCAATCACCTTGATGATGCCTTGCATCTTGTCCTTCACATCACCAAACTGCTTCAGTATCTCATTCACGTCTTCCATATCTCAACTCTTCACTTTTCACTTATCACTTCCACGAATTCTCTCGGCAATGTTATCACCTTCAGTCTCTCATACCATATTCGTCCCGCTATATGCTTTTTTGTATGACTGCTGATGAAGTAATAGCTTGCTCTGTATTCATCCATCAGTTCCAGAAAAGCTTTTTTGATACGCGAGCATTTCTCGTTGATAGCATTGTCCAGTGGGTTTACCAACTTCTCTACGCTTTCCTCTATCTTCTCTTTATCCATCCAGCGAGCCGTCTGAATATAATAGCCCGTCAGTTCCTCCCTGTATTCAGCCAGTCGTTTAAACTCGATGCCTTCAGGATGGGCCAGGAACAGCAGATACACAGCCTTGTTTACAGGCTGCAGCTCCACCTCCTGATGATAGTCAGCTAACACGAACCTGTAGTCCTTTGTGATTACCAGTCTCGACAGTTTTCCCCGTGCCGCTTCTATGCGCAGCTCCTCCAGTAAAGGCACACCGATAGCCCTCAGCAACAAATCCTTTCTATCTGCCGCCATCAGTTGCTCCGTCAGTCGTTTCACCTCTAGAGCCATCTCCTCTGCTGTTTGCTGTTGTTTCTCAATCACGCTGCGAAGGTACGAATTATTTTTGATAACACAAAATCTCCGCAAGGCTTGCGGAGATTTGTTAAGCAGTAGGGGGCTTCTATTTACATAATATTTCAATAATTGCCATTCGTTGCACGTTCTCCACGAGGCGATTTATGTCTTGTCATTGATTTTCATAACTAAATTGTTTTTGATTGCAAAGTATATTGTTTAGGTGTGCTAAGTATGGCACTTAGGTGTGCTAAGTATGACACTTTTGAATGACAGATGACGGTATGACAGTAGGGCTTATAAAGCAACCTGTGGGTTTTACCGCCCCTACTCAAAAACTTTAGTCGGTGCTTGTCTGAGTCCGCTCTTTTGCATCTTGAATGGCATCTTCATAGCCGGTGAGGGCGGCAAAGGGTGCAAACTGGGCTGCGCGGTTCCACATCGTCATCCTCGGATGATGCTTGGGTTCGTAATGTGGCAGATTGATAATATCGTCGTAATGATCCATTAGGCTTTGTGTCCTCCTATCTGTTCGTTACGCTGCTTGGCTGTAGCACCTTCCTCAAAGTTCAGACCTCGAAGGATGGCATTCTTGCCGAACCGCTTTTTGATTTTCAGCTGTGCCTCCTGCATACGACGTTCCTTGTCAAGCTTGGCTTGCTTTTCCTTGCGCTGCTTCTCCAATGCCTCGTAGTCGGTGAAGAGGTCAAGCTGCTGGGGCGTATTGTCCTGTGCCGATACCGATTCCTCTGACACCACGTGGTTTGTTGTCAGGTTCAGCCTACGGATCAATAAATCTGGATTCACGCAGCGATCGAATATCTCTGTTGCCCCGTCCATGATGAGCCGCGAGGATGATGTGGATTCCTCGAAGTTGAATGTGTCGTGAGCATGTTTGGGTACTGCCTTCCCATAGTAGTTAGTGGTAATCTCACCATGATACTTCTCGCGGATTTCCGGACGTGTCAGACTCTCCGCATCATAACCTACGGTCAATACCAACAGGTCAGTCACCAGACGTTTCGATACGAGGTCGAGTGCCATTCCTTCAGCCATCTCACGTATCACCACACGGGCTTTCTTGAATGTATATGGTTCCTGCAGCACCTGTCCGCTACTAAACGAGTTGGTCTCAGGACGATATGCCTTCACAGCCTCCATCGTACACGGTTCCCAGCCCCACGCATGGTCTATCAACAGTTCTGCATTCACGCCAAACATCCTGTAAAGCAGCCCTTCGTTCTGTACCGACATTCGTGCAACCTTACCCATTGTGTCGATGCCATAGACAGCCAGTTTCTCAGCTATACCACGGCCCACACGCCAGAACTTGGTCAGAGGCCGGTAGTCCCAGAGTTCACGTCGGTACGACATCTCATCCAATTCGGCTATACGGACACCGTCCTTGTCGGCAGGCATCTTCTTGGCCATAATATCCATCGCCACCTTGGCCAGATACATGTTAGTGCCGATGCCAGCCGTTGCCGTGATACCCGTGGTGGCCAATACGTCACGAATCATTTTCATCGCTAACTCATGTGCCGTCAGCTTATACGTACCCAAATAGGCCGTCACATCCATGAACACCTCATCGATGCTATAGACGTGTATATCTTCAGGAGCTATGTATTTCAGGTAAGTCTGATAGACCTTGGTGCTCACCTCTATGTAGTGTGCCATGCGTGGAGGCGCTATGATGAAATCTACGCCGCGTGCCTTCTGTTTCACCTCGAACAGTCGGGCACGCCCCCCAATGCCGTAGGCTTTCAGCGACGGAGAGACAGCCAGGCAGATAGTCTTGTCTGTCCTTGATTCGTCAGCCACCACAAGGTTGGTGGTCAGCGGGTCAAGCTCTCTGTCCACACACTCCACTGAAGCGTAAAATGACTTCAGGTCGATGGCAATATATGTGCGTTGCTCTGGCATCAACTTTGTGGGAATACGTTGTTTTATTAATTTCTTTTCAAGATGCTCTGCAAAGTTACACATTATTCCTCAGAAATCATTCGAAATGTCGAACATTATCATAAAGATTCGGCAGTATCGACAACTATTTGTGATTTTACGTCAAAAAAAGGCGAAAGCTTTGCACTTTCGACTTTTTTGTTTAACTTTGCCACCTAAAACAAAAACGATGTATAATGGCAGAACCATTAGCAGAAAGACTGAGACCTCGCACGCTGGATGACTATATAGGTCAGCAGCACTTGGTAGGCGAGGGTGCTGTGCTCCGACGGATGATAGACTCGGGGCGCATATCGTCGTTTATTCTCTGGGGACCTCCAGGGGTAGGAAAGACGACGTTGGCACAGATTATTGCCAACAGGCTGGAGACACCCTTCTATACGCTGTCGGCAGTGACCAGCGGCGTGAAGGATGTGAGGGACGTGATAGAGAAGGCTCAGAAGGGTAGATTCTTCAACGAGGCTTCACCTATCTTGTTTATAGATGAGATTCACCGTTTCTCGAAGTCTCAGCAGGATTCGTTGTTGGGAGCTGTGGAACGTGGCATCGTGACGTTGATAGGTGCTACGACAGAGAATCCATCGTTTGAGGTGATTCGTCCACTGCTGTCACGCTGCCAGCTCTATGTGCTGAAGTCGCTGGAGAAGGAGGATTTGCTGAAGCTGCTGGAACGTGCCATCACGAAAGATCTGATTCTGAAGGAGCGAAAGATAGAGCTGAAGGAGACGGATGCATTGCTGAGATATAGTGGCGGTGATGCTCGTAAGCTGTTGAATATATTGGAGTTGGTGGTAGAATCTGAAAGTGGTGATGTGGTGATTACCGATGAATTGGTGGTAGCCCGTCTGCAACAGAATCCCTTGGCTTACGACAAAGACGGCGAGATGCACTACGATATCATCTCGGCCTTTATCAAGAGTATTCGCGGCAGCGATCCTGACGCGGCACTCTACTGGATGGCACGTATGATAGAGGGGGGCGAGGATCCTCAGTTCATTGCCAGACGTATGGTGATCTCGGCATCTGAGGATATCGGGCTGGCTAACCCCAATGCGTTGCTACTGGCCAATGCCGCCTTTGATACGGTGATGAAGATAGGATGGCCAGAGGCGAGGATTGCTTTAGCAGAGTGTGCTGTCTATCTGGCTACGTCGCCAAAGAGTAATTCTGCCTATCTGGGTATTGATGCCGCATTAGCTTTAGTGCGTGAGACGGGTAATCAGCCCGTACCGCTGCCAATCAGGAATGCACCAACACAATTGATGAAGGAGTTGGGGTATCACGACGGCTATAAGTATCCGCACGAGTATCCGGGACACTTTACGGAACAGCAATATATGCCTGATGCGCTGAAGGATAAGCGCTTGTGGCACGGTCAGCATAATCCGTCGGAGGAAAAGCTGTGGCAGCGAATGGTGAATTACTGGGGGAAACGCTACGAGGATTAAGCGTCCAGGGGTAGGGTGATGATGATGCGTGTACCGTTGGTGTAGGCTTCATCGATGCGAATTTTACCTCCCATCTGATTGATGGCTTTACGGCAGAGGGAAAGCCCTAGACCAAGTCCCTCAGTAAACTCATCAGGTTTGTAGAACAGGTTGAAAACGTGTGCCTTGTCTCGATCGGATATGCCGGAACCGGTATCGGTGACGCTGAAGCATACGGAATGCTCATTAGGCTGAGCGACGCTGAGGGTGATGGTACCTTGATGGGTGAACTGGTCGGCATTGCTGAGTAATTCGTCGAGCACCCTGTGAAGCACAACCTTATTAGTGAGTAACTGAAGGTCGTCGGATACCGTTGTGTTAAACTGTAGCGTCACGGCATCGGGCTGTGAAATCGTGATTCTCTGAATAGCATCGCGACAGATTGCGTTGCACGACAGACGGTCGTGCTTCTCTATCTTTTTCTTGCTCTGTAGAATAGAGAGGGCAATAAGCTTGTTGACGATAGCGGTAAGGGCATCGGTGTTTTTCATCATCTGACCTGCCATCATCTTAATCTCGTCCTTGGACAGGGTGTCGTATTCCTCGTTGATGACCTGGGCAAAGCCCGTGACGATGTTGAGTGGCGTGCGTATCTGATGGGTCATGTTTTGGATGAAGGCCGTCTTCAGACGGTCGGACTCCATAGCGTGTTCGCGGGCAATGGAAAGTTCCTCATTACGCTCTTTGAGCTCCTCGTTGCTCTTCTCGAGTACGGCATTTGCCTGTGACAACTGCTTGCGCGAGCGTCTGTAGATGATATTGATGATGATGAGCAGTACAAAGGCTACACCTCCCAACAAGTACCACACCCATGAGGGGATGCGCAGACCGTTGAAGGTGGACTTGATAACGTAGACATCATCGGTGATGCCCTCGTTCTCCATTCTGAGCAACTCCTTGTCGATGATGTTAATCAAGGCTTTGCTATGGCTCACGTAGCAATATTCGCGTGGGGGAAGGGAGATGTCGTCGGTGAGCAGGTTTTCGAAATGATGAAGGTTGATTAGGTATCTGGCTTGGTAGCGGTAGCAGATGACGGCATCGTATTTCCCTTTTACCAGGTCAAACATGGCTTCTTCCAGATTGGTCACGCTGAATTTGATGGCATTCTCGCTGCCAAGCAACTCGCCAACGGGACGTGATTTCATATAGGCGATACGCTTGCCTTCCAGATTACGGAAGTCGAAACGCTCGTCATCACTCTTCTTGGGATAGACCACTTGATAATAGAGACGGAAGACGGCACGGGAATAGTTGGTGCTGTCTTTGCGGTAGGGCGAATAGATCATCATGCCCAGGTCGACCACTCCGTGAAGCACGTCTGGGGCAATATTTTCCCATGTGTTGGCACGATAGACATAGGGTATCCCCAATCGCTTCATGAGTATGTTGGTAAACTCTACGTCATAGCCACATGGACGGTTTTCTTCATCCATATACTGCAGAGGTGCATAATCTTCATCGATGCCTATGATAAGCGGGTCGTCTTTGCTAAATCCTAACTGATTAACCAGTGGTGAACTATGTGTATCGCTGTCCTTGTCTGTACACGTAAGCAGTGTCAGACATACTGAAAATATCAGTAGGATGCGGGTTGGATGTGATGTCAGTAGCTTCATCGGTAAAGGTTAATGTATAGATTTTGGTGCAAAAATAAGAAAAAAGATTAAAAGACGTGCAAAAAAGAGGGAAAATTTGTAACTTTGCACGCAAATTTATATTAAAATGAATCAGGATATCATTATCAAGGTCATAGAATTGCTAGGTACGTTTGCCTTTGCCATCTCTGGTATACGCCATGCAGCAGCCAAACATTTCGACTGGTTTGGCGGTTATGTGTGTGGCATTGCAGTGGCTATTGGCGGTGGTACGATACGCGACGTGATACTCGACGTACCCATCTTCTGGATGACCACACCTATTTACATGATCTGTACGGCGGTAGCGCTGCTTACTGTGGCTTTCTTGGGTAAATGGATGGAACCGTTGAAGAATGCATGGTTTGTCTTCGATACCTTTGGATTAGCACTCTTTACTATTGCTGGTATTCAGCGCAGTCTGGATGCGGGACAGACCTTCTGGGTGGCTATCATCATGGGATGTATCACGGGTGCGGCTGGCGGTGTGATTCGTGATGTATTGCTGAACAACGAGCCAGTGATTTTCCATAAGGAGATTTATGCGATGGCTTGTGTCGTTGGTGGTCTGGCTTATTGGGGAGGCATAGAGCTAGGTGTACCTGTTGGCGTCACGGCAATCATAAGTTTCGTGGTGACATGCCTGATTCGCTTCCTGGCGGTGCGTTACCATATCTCACTACCCATACTGAAGAATGAAGAAAAAAGCGACGAGGATTAAATACCCCGTCGCTTTTGTTTATTGTGCTATGATTTTCCGCCCGTTTCTGATATAGATGCCTTTCTTTGGTCTGTCCACACGTATGCCCTGCAAGTTATAGTAAGTGTTGTCAATACTTGTTGAGATGGTGTGAATACCGTTAACGGTCTTGTATTGCGGGTAGTATTCATCAATACCACTGATGGCATCAGTATTACCTGCCTTCATGATGTCTTCTACAAGTGAGTTTATATAGACCTCTATGTTGGTGTACCATTTCTTCTCGCTATCAAGGGTGTAAGCATTACCGTCATCAGCGCTGTTGGGGTTCAGACCATTGGCCGTTTCCCAGTCATCGGGCATACCATCGCCGTCGGTGTCAAAACCGGCGGGACGTGTTGTTGACTCCAGTTCGTAGGTGCCCTGATCGGCTACAACGTCAATCCAGCCGGCTGTCTTCGTGACAGAGCCTTTGTAGGTGACGGTACCTGTCTTGGTTTCATTGACAAAGCGCTCGTCTACAGCATCACGGAAAAGTGAGGCACCAGCATAGCTGAGCACCTTCTCATAGGCTTGTGCTGCCGTATGTGTCGTTACTTCGCCAGTAGGAGCGGGTTCCGTGAGCTTCATACTGACGCAGTCGGTATCATCAATTTTAACATATGTGACGGTATCACCATAGTAGTGATTGGGGTCTGGTGTATAGCGTACGCCGTTCTTCGTCTTCGTGCCGCTATCGTACTGCACTTTGTTCCAATCTACATTCTCCGTACCGTCCAGGTTGTTGCCGCTGATGAAGTAGCGGCTGAACATGGTCCAGTATGTCTGGTTGTCACTAGAGCTTGTCTTGTTAGCCACCGATGCAGTGGTGATATAGCTGGTCTTCTTGGCAGGACCGGTCTTGTAGTAATTGTTGACCATGTTGATGTAGCCACCGCCAGGACCGCCGTAGCAGCCGTTACCGGTGTTGAACATGATACAGTTGCGGAAGTCCACGTTCTCAGCCTGTACGGCGTTCTGCCAGTTGTACTGACTATAGAGCTTATTGCTGGTATAACCTTTCCAGTCATAGCGTGCGCCGTTGAAACGGGGGGCACGGTTGTACAGGTGAATCAGCATATTGTGATGGAACGAGGCCAGTTTACCGCCCCAGATGCCGCCGTAGCCGTGGGCACCCTTACCGTGACCGGCGTTGACGAGAGCTTCGCCAATGGTGCACCACTGCATGGTGAAGTTGTTGTTGTCGTAGAACGAGGCCACCTCGTCAATGCTCCATGAGAACGAACAGTGGTCTAACATATAACCGGTCTTCTGGCGCTGCCAGAGGGCGTCAGCACCTTCATTGACATTCACTTCCTCACCACGTCGGATGCGGATGAAGCGTATGATATTATTGGCACCAGGGCGTACGGTAAAGTAGCGTATGGTGATTCCGGGGGCTGGCGCTGTCTGTCCGGCAATAGTAATGTTGTCCTTGATTGTAAGGTCGGACTTCAAGGCGATGATGCCAGCCACGTCGAACACGACGGTTCGGTTGGCTTTGCTAACGGCATCGCGCAGTGAACCTGTGCCAGAGTCGTTAAGATTAGTGACATGGACAACTTCACCCCCGCGTCCTCCAGTGATGTAGCGTCCGTGACCTTCTGCTCCTGGAAAAGCAGGGATTTGTTCTTGTGCCATTGTCGAGAAGGAGCAAATGGCTGCAGTAATTAGAAATAGTACTTTTTTCATATTTTAGTAAATTGGTTTATTGCATACGCTGTAGGCCTTCCCAGCGTACA
>CAZIKA010000107.1:0-9069 GCA_964539705.1 uncultured Prevotella sp.
TAAACATTAAACATTAAAGATTAAACATTAAAGATTAAACATTTAAGATTAAACATTAAAGATTAAACATTAAACATTAAAGATGATGATTATAAAAGAGACAAAAAAGACCAAGAAGGCTGCAGCTAAGAAGGCAACAGCTAAGAAGGCAACAGCTAAGAAGGCTGTAGTTAAGAACGAGGTAAAGAAGGCGTATAAACCGCTGACATGGGACGAGGTGTTTGCCAGCAATCAGATGCCACCATTGCCTACGGCATTGCCAAAGATGATTGAGGACACCATCTCGCGCACGCCCGACCTGTTAAAGGGTACCGTGGCACAGACCATACCCGTGGCTTATTCCATCTATCCAAAAGGTTTGGATTTCCAGTATATCGACGGTCGTAAACGTGAGCTCCGCATGAATTGCCTGCTGGTAGCCATAGAGGGTGGCGGAAAGGAGTGTATCACGCTGCCTATCAAGCATATACTGGCAGAGGTGAAGGCTACATCGAAACACGACCGTGATCGACTGAAGGAGTTTAACGATAAGTATAACCGAACTCCTAAGGACGATGAAAAGCCTAAGCGTCCGGAAGACTTGGATATTCGCTGGCTATACTCTGATATCACTCGTCCGCGACTCGGTCAGGCCATGGAGGATGCCCAGAATGCCTTTCTCTTCCTGAAACTCAATGAATTGGAAGACTGGGATAAGTTGGAAGGCGCTAAGGGAAGGTCGAACTCCTTTTCACTGATGAAACTTATTGACGATGAGGATAACGACTTCGGGCAGGATCGCGTGGGTTTCCAGAGTGTTAATGCCGACGGATGTCTCAGACTCAACTTTATCGCCGACACCACCGTACCTAAGCTCAAAAAGTATTTCCGATATATCCACGGCGAAGGACCCATTTCGCGACTCACGCTGGGTAGTATTCCTACGGTGGAAATAGGGGCGCCGATACCTGTTTACGGCAGCTACGACAAGAAGTACGACGAGCTGATTCAACCCTATATCAACAACCTTAAGAAAGCTACGGGCTCCATCGTTTGTAAACAGGCAAAGAAGATGACTGAGAAGCTGAAAGCCGAGATCGACGAGTTTAACTCAAAGAGTCAGGACAGGATTCTAGATACGCTAAGCCATCGCAGTCTGGTTGCCGCTTTTCGCCGAGCCTGCTTGATCTACGCAGCCAACGGCATGGTGTGGGAACCCGAGATAGAATATTTCTGTCGATGGTCAATGCAGGTTGACCTGTATTTGAAATATAAGTTCTTTGCCGATGAAATTAGTGAGGTGAATGAGAGCGTTAAGGATGATAAGCCAGGGCCGCAAAGTCTGCTTGACAAGGTCGTAACCGACGAACAGGGCGTTTTCTGTTTCGACGAGGTTGTACGTGTCTATACGGCATGTGGAAAGAAAACCGACGAGAAAAGGATTAGAAACGTCTTGAGTCAATGGAAATCGCGTAAATTCATCTTACAATTGACAGATGACAGTTACAAAAAGATAGGTAAGTAAACAAGAAAGAATGCAGGGGTACGAAGGGTGCTCCTGCATTTCCTAATATTCTCTATTTATCATAATGCCGATTCTCGGTAATTTAGCCAATCATTTCCAGGAACTCGTCTTCGCTGACTATCCGAATGCCGAGTTTGTTGGCTTTCTCGAGTTTCGAAGGTCCCATGTTTTCACCTGCGAGAATGAAACTGGTCTTGGCGCTGATAGAGCCCACGTTCTTGCCTCCATGCTGTTCAATCAGGAGTTTGTATTCGTCGCGTGAATGATGAGCAAAGACGCCGCTAATAACGATGCTCTGACCAGCCAGACGGTCGCTCATCATCGTGGTCTGTGATTCGCTGAGCGCCATCTGTAAGCCGTAATCTCGCAAACGGTTGATGATAGCCAGATTATCAGGATTGTGAAAATACGTGATGATGCTCTTGGCCATAATCTCTCCGATACCTTCCACTTCCTGCAGTTCTTCGAGACTGGCATTCATCAGCGCGTCGATATTCTTGAAATGACGAGCCAGCAGTTTGGCTGAGGTCTCACCCACAAAACGGATTCCCAGCGCAAAGACAACTCGCTCGAATGGCACCTCCTTGGACTTTTGGATACCGTTAACGATACGCTGGGCGGACTTGGTACGCGAGCCGTCGCCGTTAATCTGCTGTACATCAATGGTATAGAGGTCGGCCACGTTATGAATCAGACGACGCTGATAATACTCGTTCACGGTCTCAGGCCCCAGCGAGTCGATATTCATGGCCTTACGGGCTATGAAATGCTCGATACGGCCCTTAATCTGAGGCGGACAACCGGTATCGTTGGGACAATACCAGGCGGCTTCGCCCTCGTAGCGCACCAATGGCGTACCGCATTCCGGACAGCGTTTGATGAACTGCACAGGCTGGCAGATAATAGGTCGTTCGTCGATATTCACGCCTACAATCTTTGGAATAATCTCCCCACCCTTTTCTACATACACCATATCGCCGATATGAAGGTCGAAACTGCGTATAAAGTCCTCGTTGTTGAGCGTAGCACGCTTCACGGTAGTACCTGCAAGCTGTACGGGTTCCATGTTAGCGACAGGCGTTACGGCACCAGTACGACCTACCTGGAAAGTTACTTCAAGCAGACGGGTGCTTTCGCGCTCGGCCTTGAACTTATAAGCGATAGCCCAACGTGGACTCTTGGCTGTATATCCTAATGAACGCTGCTGGCGTAACGAATTAACTTTCAACACAATACCATCAGTAGCAACAGGCAGGTTCTTACGCTCCTTATCCCAATAATTGATGAAGTCAAGAATCTCTTCGATGGTCTTTGTCTTACGCATCCCCTCTGAGATTTTAAAGCCCCAGGAACGGGCGGCTGCCAGATTCTCGAAATGTCCGTCGGCAGGCAAATCCTCGCCCAACAGATAGTAGAGATAGGCATCCAAGCCGCGCTGGGCCACCACACGGGAATCAAGGCTTTTCAGCGTACCGCTGGCGGCATTTCGGGGATTGGCAAAAAGAGGTTCCTCGGCAGCCTCGCGCTCGGCATTAAGGCGTTCAAAACTGCTCCAGGGCATCAATATCTCGCCACGAATCTCAAACTCACGGGGATAGCCTGTGCCGGGCAGAACCAAAGGGATGGCGCGGATGGTTCGCACATTCTGGGTCACATCATCGCCATGTACGCCATCACCGCGTGTTACGGCCTGAGTAAGATGGCCATCGACATAAGTCAAAGAAATGCTCAGTCCGTCGTATTTCATCTCACAGCACACCTCGAAATCCTCGCCAGCAAGTCCTTTCTTCACACTCTCGTACCATTCGCGTACGTCCTGTTCGCTGTAGGTGTTGGCCAACGAGAGCATGGGATAGCGATGAGCCACCTGACGGAATCCCGTTTGCAAATCGCTACCCACGCGCTGGGTGGGAGAATTAGGATCGGCCATCTCAGGATGACGGGCTTCAAGATCCTGAAGCTCGTGCATCAGGAAGTCAAAGTCCTGGTCGCTGATCGTAGGCTGATTGAGTACGTAATAGCGGTGGTTATGTTCGTGCAGTTCGCGGCGCAACTGCTCTATTCTTTCTTTCTCGTCCATAGGTGTTTTAGCTTTTCTGTTGGCAAAATTACAAAAAATATCCCGAGACGCACACAATTCTTCGGATTTATTTGCGGATAAAACAATTTTTCCCTAAATTTGCATCACAATATTGAAAACATGCGAATAGATATCATTACCGTTTTACCCGAGATGCTCGAAGGCTTTGTCAACGAGTCAATCTTGGCACGTGCTCAGAAAAAAGGATTAGCAGAGATTCATCTTCATAATCTACGTGACTATACACTTGACAAATGGCGCCGCGTAGACGATTATCCCTACGGCGGTTCGGCTGGTATGGTGATGCAATGTGAGCCGATAGACCGCTGTATCACGGCGCTCAAGGAAGAGCGCACCTACGATGAGGTGATTTTTACGTCACCAGACGGAGAACGCTTTGACCAGCATGTGGCCAACGAGTTGTCGATGAAGGGAAATCTGATTATTCTTGCAGGTCATTATAAAGGAATTGACCAGCGGGTGCGCGATCACTTGATTACGCGAGAAATATCTATTGGCGATTTTGTGCTGACTGGTGGAGAACTGGTAGCTGCGATGATTGCTGATGCCGTGGTACGTGTGGTGCCAGGGGTTATTGGCGACGAGCAGAGCGCCCTATCCGACTGTTTCCAGGACGATATCCTGGCTGCCCCTATCTATACCCGTCCAGCTGACTACAAGGGATGGAAAGTGCCCGAGGTGTTGCTAAGCGGCAACGAAGCTAAGATTCGTGACTGGGAGTTGGAGCAGGCAATGGAACGTACCCGCCGCCTGCGTCCTGATCTCCTACAGAAATAATTACATCTTATACACAACAGCTCCACGAGCGGGCAAATCAATAGCGATTTGCTGGTCGCGCATCAGAACAAGCGAGGCTTCCTGACCTGTAAGCAGATCGGTGGCCTTGTAAGCTTTTTCCTGAAGCTCCAGATAGTTGAAGGCATGATCAGGAATAGTCAGGTGCATCGTCAATGGAGCATCATCGAAATTGGCCACTACAAGGAGAATTTCCTTGCCAGCCTTGCGCAGGAACGCATACTGGCGATAATACTGCTGATTGGCATACATCACATCGAAAGTAAGTCCCTCTGAAACAGCCTTTTCCGTACGGGCAATCCCTAACACCTTATTATATATAGGAGTGAGTGACGAGGAACGTTTCTCGAACGACCAGTAATCGAAGATGGTGGTTCGTCCATCGCATCCGCTAAAGCCTTCTGCATCCATACCACGCTCGCCCCATTCCTGTCCGGCGTAAAGCATGAAGGGATTCTTCTGCATCAGGGCATTAACCACAAGTGCAGGAACGGCCTTTTCGCCAGAACCAGCAAAGAAGTCGCTGGCAATGCGTTGTTCATCATGATTCTCAAGGAAATAGAGCATGTGATCGCGAATATCATCTGTCTGTTGCCAAGCCCAGGTGATTGCATCCGTGTTGCGACGATGACAAACGACATCACGCATCGCATCATACATGCCCACCTTATCGTACAGATAGTCGAAACCCGAAGCTATATAATGACGATATTCGTTAGGATTATAGACCTCGCCAATGAAACGGATATCAGGATACTGCTTGCGCACTTTCGATGTAGCCCAAGCCCAGAAAGCAGCAGGCACCATCTCAGCCATATCACAACGGAAGGCATCAACGCCCTTTGCCGACCAGAAGAGCAGGATGTCGAGCATCTTCTGCCAAGTATTAGGGATGGGGTCAAAGTGACCTACGCCACCAGCATAATAGTCAACGCCATAGTTCAGCTTCACCGTCTCGTACCAGTCATTCATGCCTGGCGCATTATTAAAGCAGTCGTTACCTGTAGCACGGGCAGGCATCTCCGTATAAGGCTCCTTCTCACCATGATAGAGGTCGAAATAGGGCGTAAACTGCTGACCTGGACAGTAATAGAAATTATTATGCTGAGGGTCGAAACCGATGTTGGGATTATCATCCTCGCCCAAATCCTTTACGCCAGCAGGTTTGCAGATGCTCTTATACTGACGGGCCACATGATTAGGCACGAAGTCGATAATCATCTTCAGGCCAGCACGATGGGTGCGACTGACCAGTTTCTCAAATTCCTCCATTCGTTTGTTGATGTTGACAGCCAAATCAGGGTCAACGTCATAATAGTCGGTGATAGCGTAAGGCGAGCCTGCCCTACCCTTCACCACCGCAGGATGCTGGCGCGGGATGCCATACTGCGAGTAATCGGTCATCGTAGCGTGACGAATCACACCCGTATACCATACATGCGAGACACCCATCTCGCGAATCTGCTTGAGGACAGACGGCGTGAAATCATTGAACTTACCACAGCCGTTCTCCTCGATGGTACCAAAAGGTTTTCGCGCCTGACAGCCATTGCCGTACAGACGCGAAAAGATTTGGTAGATAATAATTTTATTCGATGCCATGAGCATTTACTTCCTTATTAATCTTAGCAATCATGCCCTGCAGTGCCTTACCAGGACCACACTCTGTGAAGTCGTCGGCACCATCGGCAATCATATTCTGCACACACTGTGTCCAGCGAACAGAAGAGGTGAGCTGAGCAATGAGGTTCTGCTTAATCTCAGCAGGCTCCGTGTGAGGTTTACCATCTACGTTCTGATAAACAGGGCACTTAGGTGTCTGGAACTCAGTCTTCTCAATAGCAGCCTGAAGCTCATCCTTAGCAGGCTGCATCAGGGGGCTATGGAATGCGCCACCCACCTTCAGAGGCAGAGCACGCTTAGCACCAGCAGCCTTCAACTGCTCGCAAGCCTCGTTGATAGCGTCAACATTACCAGAGATAACCAACTGACCAGGGTTGTTATAGTTAGCGCAAACCACGATATTGCCCTCGCGGTTGATACCAGCGCAAACCTCCTCGACCTTCTCGTCGGGCAGACCAATGATAGCAGCCATCGTAGAAGGAGCAGCCTCGCAAGCCTTCTGCATAGCCATAGCACGAGCGTAAACCAACTTCAAGCCATCCTCGAAAGAGAGAGCACCAGCAGCTACCAGAGCTGAGAACTCACCCAGAGAGTGACCAGCTGTCATAGCGGGCTGGAAAGCGTCACCCATGCAGATAGCGCTGATTACAGAGTGAAGGAATACAGCAGGCTGAGTAACCTTTGTCTGCTTCAGGTCATCGTCCGTTCCCTCAAACATAATATCAGTGATTCTGTAACCCAGAATCTCATTTGCTTTCTCAAAAAGTTCCTTTGCTGTTGCGTTGTTGTCGTAGAGGTCCTTACCCATTCCTACGAACTGTGCTCCCTGTCCAGGGAATACGAATGCTTTCATTTTTTTCTACTTAATTTATTGATGAATAAATGTTTGCGGGTGCAAAGGTACGAATAAGTGAGCGAAAAACCAAATATATTTGGGTTTTTCCGAACGAGAGTAGTTTAGAGATTTTTCTCAAAGGTACGAATAAGTGAGCGAAATCCAAAATAAAAAACATTATAAATTTGGTTTTTCGCTCGAATTGCGCTAACTTTGCATCCCGAAATAACATTTAGTCATTTATGGACAAACATAATTTCGTCACCATTGCCGATCTCACTCGTGAGAAGATTCTCTACATGATTGAGATGGCACAGGAGTTTGAAAAGCATCCAAACCGCGAATTGCTCAAAGGCAAAGTGGTTGCCACCCTTTTCTTTGAGCCAAGTACCAGAACCCGCCTTTCTTTTGAGACCGCAGCCAACCGACTTGGCGCACGTGTCATTGGCTTTGCCGACCCTAAAGTGACTAGCGGCACTAAGGGTGAGACACTGAAGGACACCATCCTGATGGTTTCCAACTATGCCGACGTTATCGTGATGCGCCATTTTATTGAAGGTGCCGCACAGTATGCCTCAGAAGTAGCTCCCGTGCCCATCGTCAACGCTGGCGACGGTGCCCATCAGCACCCCTCACAGTGCATGCTCGACCTCTACTCTATCTACAAGACACAGGGCACACTGGAGAACCTTAATATATATATGGTAGGCGACTTGAAATACGGACGTACCGTTCATTCGCTGTTGATGGCTATGCGCCACTTCAACCCCACGTTCCACTTCGTGGCTCCCAAGGAATTGGCAATGCCTAAAGAGTATAAGATTTACTGCGAGGAGAACGGCATTAAGTATCAGGAGCACACAGCTTTCAACGAGAAGGTGATTGCCGATGCCGATATCCTTTATATGACGCGTGTACAGAAGGAACGTTTCTCGGATCTGATGGAGTACGAGCGCGTGAAGAATGTCTACGTGTTAAACAACGACCTGCTGAAGAATGCGAAGCCAAACATGAAGATACTCCATCCCCTACCCCGTGTCAACGAGATTGCCTACGAGGTAGACGATAATCCTCATGCCTACTATATCCAGCAGGCTGGCAACGGACTCTTTGCACGCGAAGCTATCTTCTGCGATGTGCTGGGTATCACACTCGACCAAGTAAAGAATGATAAGACCATTATTTCATAAGTTCCATAAGCTCATATAATGAAAACTATGAATAAGAAAGAACGATTGGTTGCCGCTATTGAACACGGCACGGTGATTGACCATATACCCGCTGACAAGACCTATCAGGTGGCCAGCCTTTTGGGACTTTTTGACCTGAAGACCCCTGTCACCATTGGTTTCAACTATCCCTCGCAGAAAGTGGGAAGCAAGGGTATTATTAAAGTGACCGATAAGTTTTTCTCAGACGATGAGATCTCACGTCTGTCGGTAGTAGCGCCCAATGTGATCCTCAGTATTATCCGCGATTATGAGGTTGTGGGGAAGAAAGCTGTACTAACTCCTGATGAGATACGGGGTATTGTGAAATGTAATAATCCAAAATGCATCACCAACAACGAACCGATGCAAACGCATTTCCACGTTCAGGACGGCATTCTAACGTGTCACTACTGCGAAAAGGAACAGGATATAAATAAGGTAGAGCTCGTATAAAGCCCTACCTTATTTTTTTTGACTCTTTATTCTTCTTATTCGTTCTCGTCTAAGAGAATCTTCATCATTTCAATTGCAGAATAAGGAATCGGTGTACCAGGACCAAAGATGCAAGCGACACCAGCCTTGTAGAGGAAGTCGTAGTCCTGAGCGGGGATGACACCACCGGCAGTCACCATGATATCCTCACGACCCAGTTTCTTGAGTTCCTCGATGAGCTGTGGGATGAGGGTCTTATGACCAGCAGCGAGCGACGAAGCACCCACGATGTGCACATCGTTCTCAACAGCCATGCGGGCAGCCTCTTCTGGTGTCTGGAACAACGGTCCCATATCCACGTCGAAGCCACAGTCGGCATAACCTGTTGCCACTACCTTTGCTCCACGATCGTGACCATCCTGACCCATCTTGGCAACAAAGATACGAGGACGGCGACCTTCCTTCTCAGCGAACTTATCGGTAAGGCGCTTGGCCTCTTCGAAGTCCTTATCATTCTTTGATTCTGAACTATACACGCCTGAAATTGTTCTGATTACTGCTTTATAAC
>CAZIKA010000108.1:0-6364 GCA_964539705.1 uncultured Prevotella sp.
TCCAGGTTATCCACATACTTAATGGGCTCTGGCTTGATATTAATCGTGAAGATATCCTGATTCAGTCCTTCATACATGCGCTGCAGCATCTCATCGTGCTCAGCATCCTTGCTGGCAGCGGGGAAATACTCCTCTATACGCAAAATGCCGCTGAGTCCCATATTCTGAGTAATCTCAACGGCATTCGTCGACCAAGGGGTCACCATCTCGCGGCGAGGGCCCACGAAATAGCCATCGAGCGTCTCGTTGGACAATAGTTCTGCGTTGCCGTAGAGCCAGCATAGTTCATTTACTTCCTGTTCATTGAGCTTGTGATCTACCTCCGTGGCAATCACGCTCTTTTGGGGGGTCTTGAAGAAAAGAATCATATTACCTTAATATAGATGTTTGAAATTTGGCTGCAAAGTTACAAAATAATTATGAATTGTGAATTATGAATTGAAAAATATTTCGTATCTTTGCGCAGTAATTAAAAACAACTACAACTATGAAGAAACTTATGATGCTCTGCCTGATGCTTTGCTCGGCATTGACATTGATGGCTCAAAATGAAGAGAAAACAGGTAGTAATATCGTTGCTGAGGAAGGCGCTTGGTGCTGGTTTGCCGACCCGCGAGCCTTGCATTGCGAGGACGAGACTGGTACGATAAACGCTACCTATCTGGGCTATATCGATGTGCATGGAAATGTGAAAGCGACGCAGTACGACTGGGTGAAACATCGCAAGACCGACGTGCTGATTCGCTCGTACTTCCAGCCCGATGACCATAACAATCCTACCTTCCTTGTGTTGCCCGACAAACGCATCATGATTTTCTATACCCGTCATACTGACGAGCCTTGTATCTGGTATCGCATCTCGCAAAGGCCTGGCGATATTACCGCCTTGGGTGAAGAAAAACGTCTGGCTACTGCTAATAACACCACTTATCCGTCGCCCTTTATCCTGAGTGACGACCCACAGCATATCTACCTTTGTTGGCGAGGCATTGGTTGGCATCCCACGATAGCCCGTCTCACGGTGCCCGATGCTCAGGATAACTGTCAGTTCGACTTCGGTCCCAAGCAGATCGTACAGTCAACAGGTGCCCGTCCCTACGCCAAATATGTGAGCAACGGCAAGGATAAGATTTACGTGAGTTACACCACGGGGCATCCTGATAACGAGATGCCCGACTGGCTCTACTTCAACGTTATCGACATTAATCATGGCGACGGGCCTATCCTGCGCGACCTGAACGGCAAGGAATTGAAAAAGATTGCTGATGGCACGTTTAATGTCTCGAAGACCGACTCCTATGCCTCGCAGTATTCTGCTACGATTGTTGATAAGACGGCAGGCATCCGTAACTGGGTGTGGCAGATAGCCCTCGACAACGAGGAGCATCCCGTCATCGCCTATCCCCATATCGACGATGGCAAGACAACCCACGTCTATTGGTATGCCCGTTGGAACGGCTCTTCATGGAAGAATACGAAGGTGGCGAGTGCCGGACATGCTTTCCATCAGAACTGGAACCAGACGGAGCGTTGCTATAGTGGCGGTATGAGTCTTGATCCTGACCATATCAACGATATGTATCTCAGTATTCCTACGAAGGACGGACAATTTAATAAGGATGGTGTCTATGAGATTTGGAAATACACCATCGATGACGAAGGAAAGGTCGCTGGCTCAGAGCAGATTACCAAGGACTCGCCTAAGAACAATGCCCGTCCCTATGCCATTCCTGGTTCTAAGAACTCCCCCATGCGCTTGGGTTGGATACAGGGCGACTATTATTACTGGATGGTGAACAAAAACTATCCTTTGGGCTATCCCACCAGTCTTCTGTGCGATTATGAGTGGCAGGAGGAATCTACAATAGATGATTCTGGTATTATGCTTTACTGCTATTGCTTCGGCTCTGGCCCAGGTACACTGACGTTGGGCTTTGAGATGAATGCCGAGAAATACGAGGGCACCCTTTTTACGATTCTTGATGACGTAGATTCCAGTGTCAACCTGCGCTATAGCATCAATGCTGATGACCAGTATCCTGAGTTGACCATAGGTGGAAAGACCTATAAGAGTCAGAACCGTCTGTTTACCAGCGATAACTGGGCTTATAACAGTACTGGCACCAGTGGTGATAATCACCCCACGAAGTTGACCACCTGGGTGCTCACGCTGACCTACAACGGACATGTGCTCACCACTTATCGTAACGGTTTCGTGGATCAGGTCATCGAGGTTGAGGGCTTCAAAGGCGGTACGGCAGAGGTCAATGCCGATTATGTCAATGATGCGCAGTTCCCCTTCAATCATCGCAATCTGTATATCGATGCACAGCATGTGTGTCATTCGCCCATCACCATCCAGCGAATGATTCCAGACGTGCTGAAGGAGATGATGCGGAGACGCAATCTGAATCTTCCTAACGAACTGCAAAATGGTGATTTCGAGGGTGCTTACACGCCGATGGAAGGTAGTGGCGTCACCTCTGACCGTGCTATCTATGTGCCCCAGGGATGGGCTATAGAATACACCTCGCGTAACGAGAACGACCTCTCGGCCCTGAAGGATGGCGACTATTACTTCGACCGTTTCTTTGCTTCGCGCCCCAAGCCCACTACCGACAGCAAACAGACCTACTGGGTGCGCCAGAACTGGGGCACCTCTACTATCGCCCTGACGCAGGAACTGCTATTGCCAGAAGGGGAATATACGCTGACTGCTCAGGTTTGGAAAAGCGGCTTGGGAGGTGATGCGTATCTGCAGGCTGTTACTCAGGATGGCTCCACCATCTCGGCTCCTACTGTAGAGAATATGGAGACTTGGCAGCAGATGACACTCGACTTTCAAAGCGATGGCATAGCCTCTACTACCATCCGACTGGTGGCGATGCATAATAACAACGGCACAGAAAAGATCATCGGTTTCGATAATGTGACACTTAAAAAGCATATCGTCGATGCCGTCCGTACTCCCCTTTCCCCCAAAGAGTCCACCACTTTCTATGACCTTCAAGGTCGCAAGGTAACTGGCACTCCTAAATCTGGAGTCCTTATCGGAAAAGGGAAAAAACTCGTTGTGAAATAGCAAACAGGTAGATATCTCCACTAAGGACTGCTTTCGTGGAATCCGTTTCCGCTCTAGAAGTGCGTTTTCTAGGGCGGAAAACGATGTTTTCCTCGGAGGAAAACGGTGTTTTCTAAGCCGGAAAATATTATTTTCCTCCCTAGAAAACGATTCCGCTTGCCGTATATGAAATTCCGTTTTTGCCATCTTTTTTGTGCTTTTTCGTTGCTTTTTCGCATCGTTTTTTTGACTTTTTGTTGTTTTGCTGCCACCTGCTGCCACCTTGCTGCCATCACTTTTCTGCCCATAAATAGGGCGTTCCAGAAGATTGGTGGCAGTGTGGCAGATGATAATGAAAAAGTTTCATGCGCGCGAAGGTACACAGCCATATATGGCTTCAATTAGAAAAGCGAAATATTTCCGTAGAAAATTGTTTTGTTTTGGAAATTGTTTTGTAACTTTGCATAATAAAGGATTTAAAACGAGTATGGAGTACATGTTCAGATGAAGGCAGAAGATAAGATAACGGAACAAGCATCACACTATGACCATCTGGAACAGATGTCGGTGGAAGAACTGCTGAGGCATATCAACGAGGAGGATGCAAAGGTGGCTGAGGCTGTGAACAAAACGATGCCGCAGATAAGTGCTTTGGTGGAGGCCATAGAGCCGAGAATACGGCGAGGAGGTCGGCTTTTCTATGTGGGAGCAGGCACGAGCGGACGACTGGGCGTGCTGGATGCCAGCGAGTTGCCTCCAACGTTTGGCGTGCCAGAAACTTGGGTCGTGGGTATCATTGCCGGTGGTGATAAGGCTTTGCGTCATGCTGTTGAGAATGCGGAGGATCAAGAAGAGCAGGGGTGGCGAGATTTGGCGGCTTTTCTGCCTACGGCAGACGATAGCGTGATAGGTATCGCAGCTTCTGGTACGACGCCTTATGTCATTGGGGCTGTACGTGAGGCAAAACAGCAGGGGTTGCTCACGGGATGTATTACCAGTAACCCAGCAACACCGTTGGCAGCAGCTGTAGACTTCCCGATAGAGACGATTGTGGGGCCTGAGTTTGTGACGGGTTCCAGTAGGATGAAGAGCGGAACGGCACAGAAGATGGTGCTGAACATGATATCCACGACGCTGATGATACGTTTGGGACGTGTAGAGGGCAACAGAATGGTGAAGATGCAACTGACGAATGCCAAACTCGTGGATCGTGGCACAAGGATGATTCAGGAGTCATTAGGTATTAGTTACGATGAGGCTGAGCGCCGATTGCTTGAAGCGGGGAGCGTAGACAGGGTGCTCACTTAATCGTACCTCACACTTGGAAACGAAAATAAATATGGATTTATTTTGCATTTCGCCTACATAGTTGTATCTTTGCATTCTGAAAGAAAAATAGAATGCTATGATTTATACAGTAGAGAAGGTGGCGACCCTGATTGGGGCACGCCGTTATGGTGAAAAAGAGGCAACCATTGGCTGGTTGCTGACAGACAGCCGCTCACTTTGTTTTCCTGAGCAGACTTTGTTTTTTGCCCTGCGTACCAAACGTAATGATGGGCATAAGTATATCTCCGAACTCTATCGCCGTGGGGTTCGGTCGTTTGTCGTAGAGCAGGTGCCGGAGGATTATCAGACGCAGTATCCTGACGCGAATTTCCTAAAGGTGCCCTCGCCGCTGGCAGCTTTGCAGCGATTAGCAGAGCGTCATCGTGATGAGTTTAATATTCCTGTGGTGGGTATCACAGGCTCTAACGGAAAGACGTGGGTGAAGGAGTGGCTCTACCAGATTCTGATGCCTACGATGAAGGTGACCCGTTCACCCAAGAGTTATAACTCGCAGCTTGGTGTGCCCCTGAGCGTGTGGCTGCTAAACGAGCAGACGAAGGTGGCGCTGTTTGAAGCAGGTATCAGTGAGCCAGGTGAGATGCTGGCATTGCACGACATCATTCAGCCTACGATAGGTGTGCTGACATCGCTGGGTAGTGCGCATCAGGAGAACTTCCGTAATATGGACGAGAAATGCATGGAGAAACTCCAGCTGTTCCGAAATACGGAGGTGATGATCTATCCTTCGGACGATGATACCGTGAGTCGTTGCGTGCGTCGTTCACAGTATCAGGGTGAGCGCATCGGCTGGTCGCGCTTCAGCGATAAGGCTCCGATGTATGTGAAGACAGAGGGCAGTCATATTTCGTATATATATAAAGGTGTAGAGGGTAGCTATGATGTGCCGTTTATTGATGAGGCCAGCATAGAGAACTCTATCACTTGTGCTACGGTGGCATTGACGCTGGGACTTTCGCCAGAAGAGATTGCAGAGCGCATGGCACATCTGGAACCTATCGCCATGCGTCTGGAGGTAAAGGAAGGGCAGCGCGGGTTGACGCTCATTAACGACTCGTATAACAGCGACATCAATTCGCTGGACATCGCCCTCGACTTTATGAACCGTCGTCCAGAACAAGAAGATAAATGTAAGACGTTGATCCTGAGCGACATTTATCAGACAGGTGAGTCGTCAGCAGAACTGTATCATGAGGTGTCTGACCTGATTTCTAAGCGTGGCATCGACCGTTTTATTGGCATTGGTCCTGAGATTTCCAGTCAGGCATCAGTATTCACCTCCCACCACCCACCTATCATCTCTCACTTCTTTAATGATGTAGATCAGTTTATTCAGAGTAACCTCTTCCGTTCGTTGCATAATGAGATTGTACTGCTGAAGGGCGCCCGCTCGTTTGGCTTCGAGCGTATCAGCGAACAGCTGGAGCAGAAGGTGCACGAGACCATCCTTGAGGTTGACCTTAACGCGGTGGTAGAAAACCTGAACCATTACCGCTCGTTCCTGAAGCCAGAAACCAAGATGGTATGCATGATTAAGGCCGATGCATACGGTGCAGGTGCCGTAGAGATAGCTAAGTCATTGCAGGATCACCGTGTGGATTATCTGGCTGTGGCAGTGGCTGACGAGGGTGTGACGCTTCGTGAGGCTGGCATCACTCAGAATATCATCGTGATGAATCCGGAGATGTCGTCGTTTAAGACCTTGTTTGATTATGACCTGGAGCCCGAGGTGTATTCGTTCCGCTTGATGAATGCCTTGATAAAGGCTGCCCGTCGGGAAGGTATCACAGGTTGGCCAGTACATATTAAACTGGATACGGGTATGCACCGACTGGGTTTCGATCCCAAAAAAGATATCGACGAGCTGATTGACCTGCTGAAACATCAGTCGGCTATTATCCCACGCTCCGTATTCTCGCATTTCGTAGGTTCGGATAGTGATGACTTCGATACCTT
>CAZIKA010000108.1:6464-8995 GCA_964539705.1 uncultured Prevotella sp.
CGTGTGAAGCGCGTCTATTTCCAGGATTAGAATTGAAAAAATTCATAATTCATAGTTCATAGTGCATAATTCATAGTTTATATTCCACATTTTTTGTGTAACTTTGCACCCAATCTACGCTTAAAACAAACAAAACGATAGAAAATGGAACAAGTATTCAGTTACATCATCCAGTTGGGAGCGTCGGTCATGATGCCGATACTCTTCACCATTATTGGCCTTTGTATAGGCATGAAGTTCGGCAAATCGCTGAAGAGTGGACTCTATGTAGGTGTCGGTTTCGTAGGACTCGGTATTGTTACCGCCCTGCTGACAACGAACTTTAATACCCCACTTGATGCTGTCTCTAAGATTTTCAACCTTAATCTGGCTGTGTTTGACATGGGATGGCCGGCTGCCGCTGCAGTGGCTTATAACACGGCTGTGGGTGCATTGATTATCCCTATCTGCTTGGGTATCAACTTCCTGTTGCTGATTACCAAGTGCACACGCACAGTGAATATTGACTTGTGGAACTACTGGCACTTCGCTTTCATTGGCGCTGTGGCTTATTTCGTGATGGACCAGAGTTTGTTGTGGGGCTATTTCGCTGCCATCAGCTGTTATATCGTGACGCTGGTGATGGCTGACCTGACTGCAGACCGTTTCCAAGGCTATTACGAAAACATGGATGGCATCAGTATTCCGCAGCCTTTCTGTCAGAGCTTTACGCCGTTTGCTATCGCTATCAACTGGTTGCTCGACCGTATCCCTGGCTTCTCGAAGTTGGATATCGATGCCGAGGGACTGAAGAAAAAGTTCGGCGTACTGGGTGAGCCATTGGTGCTGGGCGTCATTGTAGGTGCCCTGATTGGTGCTGCCGCTCATTTCGATCACTTTACTGATTTCGCTGCCTATGCCGCAGGGTTTGATTCTACCTCTGATGCCGTGATGAGCATTGTGAAGTCGGTGCTCTTCCTGGGTGTCACGATGGGTGCCGTGATGGAGCTGATTCCTCGTATCACTCGCCTGTTTATTGATGGTTTGATGCCTATCTCGGAGAAGACGCAGGAAGTGGTGAAGCGTAAGTTCAAGGGGAAGAAGGTGTACATCGGCATGTCGCCCGCCCTTGTGATTGGTCATCCTACCACGTTGGTAGTGTCACTGCTTCTTATTCCTGTAACGCTGGTTTTGGCTATCGCTTTGTCGAAGGCTGGTAATCAGTTCTTGCCGTTGGCTTCGCTGGCAGGTATGTTCTATGTCTTTGTGATGGTGCTTCCTTTCACGAAGGGAAATGTGGTGAAGACCTTTATCATCGGTCTGGTGGCTGTGACTATCGGCCTCTACTTCGTCACCGATATGGCACCTGCGTTCACAAATGCTGCTAATACGGTGTTTGAAGCAACGCAGGATAAGGCTGCCCAGATACCAGAAGGTTTCCAGGCAGGTGCTATGGACTTTGCTTCTTCGCTCTTCGGTTATGTCATCTATGCCTGTGTAAAGTATCTCCAGTGGATAGGCATGGGTATCCTCTCATTGATTACCATTGCAATGGTTGCATGGAACCGTATACGTATTGTTCGTGAAGAAAAGAATAACAAATAACACAATAGATATGAAAAAGACGATTATTGCACTGGCCCTTATTGCCGTAGGGCTGAATGTAAATGCACAGGAGGCCGACCGCTTTGTGGGTCGACAGCATGTGAAGTTCCAGACGGCTTGTCATCCTGAGGATGTGAAGCATTACGACACGAAGATGCTCCGTGAGCGTTTCGTGATGGAAAAGGTGATGGAGGCAGACTCTATTCTGCTGACCTATAGCCACTACGACCGTTTTATCTTCGGTGGCGCAATGCCAGTAAGCCAGACACTAAAATTGGAGAACTTCTGGGAACTGGGGCTTGATGTTGACAAGAACATCAAGGAGAAGTATTTCCTTTATAATCGTGAGATTGGTATTGTGAACTGCGGTGAGGGCGATGGTGTCGTTATCGTGGATGGTAAGGAGTATGCCCTGTCTCCCAAGGAGGCTCTGTATGTGGGTCGTGGTCATATCGGCAAGGATAAGGATGTGAATAAAGAGGTGCTCTTCCGCTCAAAGGATGCCAAGAAACCAGCAAAGTTCTACCTGAACTCTGCTACTGCCCACCAGCACTACAAGACCCAATGGATTACACTCGACGGACGTAAGGGCTCGTTGAAGGCTGCCGTGTGGGGACCTGTAGGCACCGTTGAGGAGGCCAACAACCGTACCGTTTATAAGCTCATCGTTAACGATGTATTGGAGGAAGGTCCATGTCAGTTGCAACTCGGTCTGACGCAGTTGAACCCTGGTGCCGTTTGGAACACCATGCCCCCTCATACTCATGGTCGTCGCATTGAGGCCTACTATTATTTTAACCTTCCCGAGGGACAAACTATCAGTCACGTGATGGGTCAGCCTCAAGAGAGCCGTAACGTATGGCTTCATAACGAGCAGGCTATCATGAGTCCTGAGTGGAGTATGCATGCTGCAGCAGGCACCTATTACTATACCTTTATCTGGGGTA
>CAZIKA010000109.1:0-1072 GCA_964539705.1 uncultured Prevotella sp.
AATCAGCGGTTTACATTTTTACGATGTTAGGTGTTGGCAGAAAACAGTTTATTTCTTCTCCAGCGTCAACACCATCTTTCCGACATAAGCACCGTGTTTGCCCTCATGGTCTACAGGCACTTGCTTGCCGGTTTTATCGGTATCAGGGATCAGTGCTTGTCGCTCTACTGTGTAGCCTTCACATGAAAGATGCTACGTGGTTGGGGGAATCATGATCATTTAGAATGCCCCCACCGATCCTGAGGAAAAAAAGTGGCGATAATAATTCTTTGTATTAGTTTCCATTAAGCAAACAGAGGAACAAAAGATTAGCAGGGAGTTTGCCAATCGAAAGGGAGGAACTGCCTGCTCGAGTCTTCGAACTGGCAGCTCTGCGTCTAATCTCATACAAAGGAGTTATCATTATCAAATTGGTATAGAAAAAAGTATGGGAAAAAAGGGACGTTATTCTCACGGGGAACATGGAGACAGGTTTTGGGGATCAGAAGGGATGCTTCTTGAACAAGCCAAGCGACCAAAAGGTTAAACGCTAAATGATCCATTTTCTAGTTGATTATTTTGCAGATACTGAATAATTGTGTATTTTTGCAGGCATGAACAGACTTACTAAATCTTTGATGACACTGCCGATGCTATTTGTTGTGGCACTATCCGTAGCCGCACAGGAAAAGGAATGGCAATTGGTTTGGAGCGATGAGTTCAACCGCGACGGACGGCCAGACACGGCAGTATGGAGCTACGAGCACGGATTTGTGCGCAACCAGGAAGCGCAATGGTATCAGGCAGAGAATGCGTGGCAACAAGACGGACTTCTAATTATTGAGGCGCGCAAGGAACATCGGGAGAACCCCACCTACCGCCCCCACGGACGATACTGGGGACAGCGGCGCAAAACGATAGACTACACGTCCGCCTGTCTGACAACGGCTGGGAAGAAGAGCTTCCTCTACGGACGCCTGGAGGTATGCGCCAGGATTCCTACGGCAGCTGGTGCGTGGCCTGCCATCTGGACCTTAGGCAACGGTGTGGAGTGGCCATCGTGCGGCGAGATAGACATCATGGAATACTATCC
>CAZIKA010000109.1:1172-8910 GCA_964539705.1 uncultured Prevotella sp.
CAATACATTCTGCTGAACCTTGCGCTTGGCGGACAAAACGGTGGGCCTATCGATGACACCGCCCTGCCCATGAGATACGAAATAGACTATGTCCGAATTTACCAGAAGTAAAAAGGGGCAAGGAGCAAGGGGCAAGAGGATAGACCTTCAACAAAAAAAGACCGACGGATGTCGGCCTTTTTTGTTTTATCGTGGGATAGTCTTTACTTCAATCCCAGCTTTGCCTTTACCTGAACGGTAACGTCGGTAGAGAGGGTGGTGCTGATGTAAGGGATACCAGCACTCATATCCATCACATAGACATAGCCGCCTTCCTGGCCTACAGCCTTGATAGCGTCGAGCACCTTGGTGGTGATGGCCTGCATCTTCTCCTGCTGAGCCTTACCAAGAGCCTGCTGGTTGTCCTGATAGGTCTGCTGGATACGCTGATAGAGGTCCTGCAGCTCCTGATTACGACGGGTCTTGATGTTCTCGGGCAGAGTGGCCTGCTCCTTTTCGAAAGCGTCTGCCTTCTTCTGGAGCTCGTCCTGCATAGACTTCAGGTCAGCCTCGTACTGCTGTGTGAGCTTCTCGATATCAGCGCGGGCAGTAGCAAACTCAGGCATAGCCTGAATGATTTCCTGTGTGTTCACATGGCCAAACTTAGCCTGTGCGTTGGCGGTGGTGAAACCGCAGATAGCGCAAAGAGCGCAGATGATAAATTTTTTCATTTTTTCTTTTGTTTATTTTTTGATGATTATTTTCTTATGAGGCATATAGGGCATATAAGGCCTATAAGGCTTATGAGCCTAATAGGAGTAGCCCAATTTGCGGAGCACCTCGTCGGAGATGTCGATCTTGGGTGATCCGAAGATGATGCCGGTATCGCTGGCACGATCAAGCACCAGCTGATAGCCACGCAGGTCGGCCACATCCTTGATGGCATTATAGACCTCTTCCTGGATAGGTGACATCAGGGCTGTGCGCTTCTTGAAGAGCTCGCCCTCGGGACCGAAGTACTTACGCTTCAGGTCGCTGGCCTGCTTCTCTTTCTCCATGATGGCATCCTGCTTGGCTTTCTTCTGCTCTTTTGAGAGGAAGACCACCTCGTTCTGGTAGTTCTTATACATGGTCTGAGCTTCGGTGTTCAATGCATCAACCTCAGCCTGCCATTTCTTCGACACCTGAGAGAGCTGTTCGTTAGCACGCTCGTAGGCGGGTATGTTCTTGAAGATATAGTCCATATCCACCAAAGCAATCTTCTGCGCTGAGGCCGATGTAAGCCCACAGATAGCACAGATAAAAAGGATTATCAGTTTCTTCATAATCGTCAATTTTAAGTGATATACTACTTAGACGTGAAAACTTTTATATGGTTTAATAGTTTTGTTAGAACTCTTGTCCCAAGATGAAGTGGAACTGACCGCCGCCACGCTGCCAACCTCCGTTGTAGACTTTGTCGAAGCCATAGGCCCAGTCGATACCCATCAGACCCACCATAGGCAGGAAGATACGTACGCCGAAGCCAGCCGAGCGCTTCATATCGAAGGGGTTGAAGTCGTGGGTCTTAGCCCATGCGTTACCAGCCTCGAGGAAGCCCAGTCCGTAAATGGTGGTGTTACCCAGCAGGAATGGATAACGTAGCTCCAGGGTGAAGCGGTCGTAGGCATAGGCATCATAGGAGCTGTAACGGCTGCCGCTCCACTCACCACCGGTGACATAGGCCGTTGACGAGATAGAACCATTTTCGTAACCACGCAGTCCGATGGTCTCCTCGGCATAGCTAGTGCTGTAGCCGCTCATGCCATCACCACCCACATAGAAGGTCTCGAAGGGTGAGCGCTTGTGTTTATTGTATGAACCCAGCAGTCCGAACTCCACACGCGTCATCAGCACGAAGCACTTCTGACCGCTTGTAAGGGCAGTATAGGTGCGGCTCTTGAACTTCCACTTATGATACTCCACCCACTTGTACTTCGAACTCTGCTCGCTCTGCCAGCGGTCATAGTCATTATTATAGGTCTCACGCGTGGCCAGGTTCTTATAGTCCTTACCGTCGAACAGTGACCAGGGTGGCGTCAGGGTGACAGAGAGCGAGAAGTCAGAACCATGACGTGGGAACAGGGGATTATCTGTAGAGTTACGCGTCAATGCCAGTCCTAGATTGATGTTGTTACAGTTACCATTGGAGATGATGAAGTACTGCCAGTCCTGCAACATATAGCGCTGGTAGGACAGCGTAGCGGAGAACTGGAAGTAGTCATCGGGCCAGCGCAGACGCTTACCCCATCCCACGGAGATACCCAACAGTTTGACGAACTTATCGTCGTCAAGGAAGCTGTCGTAGTTGTAGTAACTGCTATTGTACGATCCGTAACCGTACATATAATTATACATATTGTTCATGTAGGCCGAGTTGTAATAGTTGCTCGACACATCACTCTGCTTGGAATAGTAGACGCCCACGTTAAAAGAGTTAGGACGCTTGCCGCCAAACCAGCCGGTAGAGTAGTTGGCACTATAGGAACTATAGTAGCGACCGTTGGTCTGGAAGTTCAGACCTATCTGCTCACCATCACCAGCGGGCAATAAACCACGACGGAGCTTATTCTTGCCCAGGAGATTGCGCAGCGAGAAGTTGTTGAACTTGATACCCACACGACCGATGACACCCGTCTGTCCCCAACCCAGCGAGAGCTCCAACTGGTCGTTGGACTTCTGTTCCAGGTTCCAGTTGATATCTACGGTACCATCTTCGTAGTTGGGCTTCACATCCGGGCTCACCGACTCTGGGTCGAAATAGCCCATAGAGGCGATTTCACGTGCCGAACGCATCAGTGCCTCCTTTGAGAAGAGGTCGCCAGGCTTTGTACGCAGCTCGCGGCGCACCACCTCCTCGTAGAGGCGGTCGTTACCAAAGATGCGCACCATATTCAGATGAGCCTGCGGACCCTCGGTGATACGTACCTCCACATCAATGGAGTCGCCCACAATATTGACATCGGCCGGCTCTACGCCAGAAAAGACATAACCATTATTATAATAGTAGTTGTGCACGGCATCGTCATCCTCCAACAGACGCTTGTTCATCAATTTCTGATTATAGACATCGCCGGTCTTCATGCCCAATACAGCATTCAGATAGTCGGTATTCACCACGGTATTTCCCACCCACGAGATATTACGCAGATAGTACTTCTCGCCCTCTTCAATCTTTAAATACACGTTGACGTGCTTGTCGTCGACCGTCCATACAGAGTCCTCAATGACCATAGCATCACGGAAACCTAGCTCATTGTACCTTTCCACAAGGTTTCGCTTGGCATCGGCATATCGCTCCGGGGTGAATTTCTTCTTGGTCTTAAAGAGGTTAGCCAACTTACCAGACTCGTGAAGGGTCTTCAAGGCACTCTTGGTAAAGAAACGTCCCTTGAGGTCGCTGTCAGCCAACTTATCGTTGCCATCAAGGATAATCTTCTTGACGCGCATCTTCGCTTTCTTGTCGATATAGACATCGAGCACCACCTGATTCTTGCCTGTCACGTCGTCGCTCTGACGAATCTCTATCTCTGCATTCTTATAACCCTTGTCGTCGAAATAGCGAGTAGCCAGAAGTTTGGCACGATCAATCAGGTTTTTCGTGATACTCATGCCCTTGGCCATACCCAATTTGTTTTCCAAATCCTCGCGCTCGCTCTTCTTCACACCATGATAGGTGATAGAAGTGATACGCGGACGAAGCGTCAGATGGATGGTCAGATAGACCTTGGAATCGATAATAGAGTCGGCAGAGATTGCTACATCAGAGAAAAGGCCGTGCTTCCAATAACGCTTGACGGCATCGGTAATCTCGCTACCAGGCACCTCTATTTTCTGTCCCACATGGAGTTGTGACAGGTTGATGAGCACAAAGTCCTCGTAGCCCTCGACACCCTCTACGGCAATGCCACCAATCTCGCATTGGCGGGGGGTGCCGGCATAGGAGATATCGGGATTAACAATTTTGTTCTGCGCTACAGAAGTGATAAGTGATAAGTGATAAGTGATAAGTACGAGCAGCACCTTCACTATCGTTTTCACTTTCGTTTCCTTATACCTTATTATATTATATCGCATTGTTTTTCACTTATCACTATTCACTCTTCACTTCCTCCTCTTCCACCTGTGCCTCGGTCTTGCCATAGCGGCGCTGACGACTCTGGAAACTCTGGATAGCCTTATGCAACTCCTCCTCGTCGAAGTCGGGCCAGTAGGTATCGCAGAAATAGAGTTCAGAATAGGCAATCTGCCAAAGCAGATAATTGGAGATACGCACCTCGCCACCCGTACGAATCAAAAGGTCGGGATCGGGCATGAAGTTGGTCCACAGGTGCTGATCCACTGTCTTCTCATCGATAGCATCAATAGCCAGCGTACCGTCTTTTACCTCCTGTGCCATCTTCTGCATAGCACGCACAATCTCCAGTTTTGACGAGTAGCTCAGCGCCACAACCATCGTCATGGCATCGTTCTTTGCCGTATGCTCCTCGGTTTCATGCAACTTTTGGCGTACCACCTCAGGCAGTCGCTCCAGGTCACCAATAACACGGAAGCGCACATTATTCTTCATGAAGATTTCGTCTTCCAGAGAAGTAAGCACCAACCCCATCAAGGCTGCCACCTCATCGCTGGGGCGATTCCAATTCTCCGTAGAGAAGGTATAGAGCGTGAGGTATTTCACACCCAGTCGTGTGCATTCCGACGTAATGCGACGTACGGCTTCTACTCCGGCCTGATGCCCATAGGTGCGCTCCTTACCACGTTCCATGGCCCAGCGTCCGTTACCATCCATGATGATGGCAATGTGCTGTGGGATGCGCGTCATATCCAGTTCTGCTGTCATATATTTAATTTTCAATCTTCAATTTTCAATAATCAATCACTCCATGTCGTTATGACAGGTCTTGCATTTCTCCATGAACTCGTAAGTCAGCGAGATTTGGAGGGTGCTATAGCAATCTGTATTCTTAAACAAATCGGTGGTCTTGATGCCATAGGGATCGCGAACGCCATCCAGTTTGTCGCTACCCGAGAAATGCATCAGCCACTCGGCCGTAAGGTTCAGGCGATCCATCAGTTTATACTTCACACCAAAGCCTATAGGCACCTGAAAGGCTACTACCGAACTCTCGCCACTGGCAAATGCCAGTCCGCTTCCTAGCGTGATGAATGGCGTCAGCGGTTGTGCACCGTGATATTCACGACCTGTGCCGAAGGGCCAGAAATTATATTCGAACTTCACATTGAAGTCGGTCAACTTAGTAGAGAAGTCAGCAGGTAACGGCGTTGTTCCCGGATACCACGTATTGCTGTTCTCCTTCGTGCCCTTGATTTGTCCGTAGTTGAGCGTTGCCGCCCATGCCATACGGGGGTTCATCTTGTATTTAGCTACCAGCCCTCCCATGGGCTGCATCTGCTTGAAGAGGTTACCGTTATAGTCGCCTAGATAATTTATCAGACCAATACCGGCGCCAGCCTCCATTCGATATTCCGGCTCATCCTGAGCCTGCATGGGAGTGATAAATGATAAGTGATAAGTGATAAGTACAAGCAGCACCCTCACCCACTTTGAGTAATATGTCTTTTGACCCAAACTCATCACTTCTCACTTAACACTCCTCACTTACTTCATCCCTCTCCACAACTCACCTGTATCGGTGACCAACCAGAGACGGTTCTTACTGTCGGAAGCCATTGTAACATAGGAACCTGTCAGTGAGGCAGGTATCGTATAAGTCGTAGATGCAAACCATGTGATTCCCTGGTCGCGTGACTCATAGATAATATTATCATTACCCAGCACAAGGATTCTGCCATTATAATAAGCCATCGAAAGTTGTTTCAACTGGGGCAGTACAAAGGTATTCGTATTATCTACAGGCATATACACCCATTTCCCTCCCTTTATTGGACCACCATATTGATTGATCTTACGCCAGACTTGCATCTGTCCTGCAGCATCAGTACCAACCATTAACAGGAAATCAGCCGAATCGATGGGAGCATAGTCAAAAGACGTCATAGCGACATCGCTGACAGGCAACAGCGTAGCAGCCTCATCAAGTGTTTCTTCCTGCCAAGTAGCACCATTGTCGTCAGAGCGTTTCATCTTGCCATCATTGCTCAACGCAAAAAGTCCCTTAGTACCCATGCCAAGCAACTGCTTCAGATTGTCGGAGCCCATGACTGCCCAATTGGTCATATCATCAGAATATTCAATACTCGTGCCGTTCAGGCGGAAGGCGTAACTATCCTTTGCCACCACCTGGCAATCAACCAGACAAACGCTATCACCGAAAGCCACAAGATGTTTATCACTCCAACCAGCCAAGTCTGCACGTGTATCCATCTTCTTCCACCCAAAAGAAAGGTTGGACGTTTCGTCTATCTTCAGTTCAACAGTATAGTCACGGTAATCCTCCAAATTACTTGAAAAAACACGGAACACACGGGGATATGACAAATCAATAGAGTCTGTAGTACTGAAGATACGAATAGAATCGCTAGTGGGCGACTTAATGGTAACAATACCATTATTCTTCGTAGAGATGCTACTGATAAGCACATGCTTCAAATCTGTACCTAAGGGCAACAGGTCTTGATTGTATATTCTATTGCCCAATTGGTCAATAGTCATACTAAAGGCAGATCCCGTCATCGTGCTCTTGATAATGGTGTCATTACCAGTAGTGGAAGAGGTGGTCTCTGTGTATTTATTGAGCGTTCCCAGCGTAATCGCTGTGATAGCCATATCGCTGTATAACACCGTTTCGTCTTCGCTACTTCCCAGACACGATGTCAGTGTCAGTAATGCTGCGAGCATGACGTACAGCGCATTGAAAATCTTTTTCATCTAATCTTGTTTAAACAATTTGGCTGCAAATTTACGCACAAATCTGCAAAAATGCGCCATTTTTACACCTTAATTAAATAAAATATATCATAATTACCCCGTTTTTAAGTTGTTTTAGGGTTTCATGAACCGTATTCACAAAAAAAGAGCGCGGTATGAATCGCTCACCCCGCGCTCCTTTCAACGGATGTTGGTATGCATCAGAGTGTAAACACTCAGAATAGTGGAAACTACCACCAATACCAACACACACGTTGTGTGATAATCTAATAACATAATCTTTACCTTAAATCTATAAAACTACTAACCTAATGAATAACGTGTATAGTCTCACGACTACAATGCAAAGGTAAAGAAAAAATGCAAAACAAGTGTACATTTAACCCTTACGTTTGCGTTAACATCTCAATTTCTTGATTTAAATCAAGTCAAAACACAAAAAAAGCAGGCTAAAAGTCAAAACCTTTAGCCTGCCAATATAAATGGTGATATAAATTTAGAGCTTTGGACCAGCAGCGACAAGTGCCTTACCAGCCTCATTACCCTCGTACTTCTTGAAGTTCTTGATGAAGCGAGCAGCCAGATCCTTAGCCTTCTCCTCCCACTCAGCAGCAGTAGCGTAAGTGTCGCGAGGATCAAGGATAGCAGGATTTACGTTAGGCAACTCTGTGGGAACCTCGAAGTCGAAGAAGGGAACCTTCTTTGTAGGAGCCTTCAGGATGCTGCCATCCAGAATAGCGTCGATGATACCACGTGTATCGGGGATAGAGATACGCTTGCCGGTACCGTTCCAACCTGTGTTAACGAGGTAAGCCTTAGCACCGCTCTTCTCCATCTTCTTAACCAGCTCCTCAGCATACTTTGTGG
>CAZIKA010000110.1:0-8828 GCA_964539705.1 uncultured Prevotella sp.
AGCGGCATCCGTTCGCTGCTCACCACGGGCAACTACTTTAATGCGGAGTTCGGCTATCGCATCATCCCTAAGCAATACGAGATTTTCGATGATGATGCTTTCAACCGCAACCCCATGGCGTTTATCGTGGTATGTACGGATGTAGAGACGGGAAAGGCCGTCTATCAGCAACTCGATGAAGCCAACTACGACACCTACGACTGGATTCGCGCCTCAGCCTCCATGCCCTTGGTATCAAGGGTGGTCAGTGTTGGTGGACGGAAGTTGCTCGATGGTGGCGTAGCCGACTCTATCCCCTTGGAATATAGCGAGAGCATCGGCTATGATCGCAATGTGGTGATACTCACCCAGCCCCAAGGCTATCAGAAAGGTCATAACTCGCTGATGCCCCTGATGCGCATTGCCCTGCGTCGCTACCCTGAGATGATCAAGGCGATGGACCGCCGGCATCTGATGTACAACGAAGAGTTGGAATATGTAGCCCAGGCGGAGCGTGAAGGCCGCTGTCTCGTGATTCGTCCAGACGATAGAATACCCATCGGCCACATCTCCCACAACCCTGCCGAGATGCAGCACGTCTACCTACTTGGCCGCAACATCGGTGAACGCTACATTGAGCGCATCAAAGAGTTTTGGGGGATTTCGTAACTATACAAACAATTTGACGTGGATTCATTGAACCCACGTCAAATTGTTGTTATGATGTCGACATCTTATTTTACAAAGACTTTCCGCTTGTTCACGATATACAATCCTCGAGGTAGGCCTTCGAGAGAAGTGGCATGTGGACGTACCAGTGAGCCTGACAACGAGTAGATATGGAATGTTGTGGATTCAACTTTATCCTGTACAATCTCTTCGATTGCTGTAGGACGCTCACCGTTGGTCTTGAATGTGCATTCTTCACCATAAACTATTCCATTAGCAGTCTCAGCAAAAGCACGGAAAGCATAGTTTGTACCAGGTATCAAGCCTGTCAGTTCAGCTGTCAGGTTATCGCCACCAATGTAGATGCGCTGGTGGTTATCATCTTGTACAATCATAGCACGATGGGCATTTACACGGCGGGGCGCACGGGTGATGGTCTGTTCTGCGCCAGCACCTACCTCCCAGTACTCGAAGCCTTGACTGATGACGGCATCAGAGCCTTCAATCATCATACCCGTCAACTGCACAGTAGTGTTGGTGGGGCTAACGTCAGCATAGGTATGTACAATAGCCTCGAAGGTGGACATCTCATCGGCATCGAAGGTAATCCATCCGTTGTCATTGCCATTAGTAGCATAGATGCGCTGACCACTGGAGGTATCGTAAAACGCACGAAGCTTATAGAATGTTGCACTCAGGTTCTTCAATTGGCCTTGTGCCGTGCCGGCGAATACCTGTCCGTAAGCTTCATATGGGTTCATCGTTGAAGGAGCATTATACTTTATCCACTGGAAGCCTACATGTCCCTCACCATCGCCAGCATTTGTCTTTGCGCTGACAATAGCACGTCCCCTCTGTGGTACCTTTGGAGTTTCTGTCAAGATAGTCAATGCTGGTGTGGTAAAGTTACTGATAATATTGTAATAGTTGCTAATACTATTACTATAGTTGACGGTCTTGTCTGCCTTTGTCTTCAGGAACACACCACTGACCGTATACTCCTTACCAGGTGTCAGGCCAGTAAAGAGATTGTCCCTAGTGCTGGTACGCAGGGTATCGTAGACAGTCCTGTATGAGTACGTGGTTGGAATGCGATTTTCTATCACCAACAGGATACTATCTGGCACAGCGTCAATCTCCTTATAAGTATAGTTCAGGCGCAACGTAGTAGGTGTTACCTTATAGTCCTTGAGTTGGGCTTCAAAGCCTTTGGTAGTCATGCTGGTAGATGACGTTGCCACTTCACCATCCTGATATTCTACAGTCATCTTGACGGGAATAGAGCTACCAGCAGAAAGTCCCGTGAATACAAGAGGTAGATTCATTGGCTGGGATAGGTCATACTCCTTGTCTTGTATCACGACGGTCTTTTTCTGGGGAGTAGCAGTGTCGTCTGTAAAATTCCTTAATTCACATGTGGTAAGAGTAATGGTACTCTGCGTACTCTCGTATCTTGTCCTACATGAGAAGTTCTTGGTATATAAGTTTGCATGTTTGATGGTTTGGATCTCACCTTTTATCTTATAAGTGAGGAATAAGTCATATTTGGTATTTGTTTTCAGACCTGATGCGAAATAACTGCCATCGCTCTGCTTAAGAGCTGTTACATCGCCTATACTCACATTGACCAGTTCCTTTTCCATATCCACGACATCATTCTCAACGACACGGAAACTGAAGCCTTTCAGATAGGCCTTGAACTGACCATAGCCAAAGGGGTTGCTCAATGAGACAAGACAAATCTTTTCACCATCAGAGTTAGAAAGATTGCTTTTGAAATAGTCAAAGTTTTTCTCATGGACGAATATCACGCAATTCTCACTAGAATTCAATTGTCTAAACAAATAATAACTGATACTGGACAGATTCCCGCTAGTGCGAAGAATTAGTTTCTTCAGACCACTCAGGGTAGATAATGAGTTGTTAGTAATTTGGTTACAGGTGGTGGGCAGGTCGATAACCTCTAAACTTGGTGAATTACGAATGGCCCCGTCCATCAGTTTCTCCACACCTTCTGACACATAGATTTGTTTCAGCAAATCACACTCGTAGAATGCATTTATACCAATGATAGAAGTACCTTTAGGAACGGTATAGCTACCACCTCGGCTACAGGGGAAGTACACCAACGTCTCTTTGTCTTTCGAGAATACGACACCGTCAACATCACAGAACGTATAATTTCCTGCCTCTACGGTAATCTTTTCGATAAGCGGACAATTACGTGTAATAGCAATTCCAAGCGTGGTCACTGACGCAGGAATGGTCAGGCTTGTCAAAGTACTATCACCCTGAAAAGCGTAATCACCAATGGTCTGCAGGCCTGCAGGCAACTTGATCTCTTTTAGCTTGGGACAACCTAAGAAAGCATAGTTACCAATGGTGTAAACAGAAGCCGGGATATTGATGCTTTCAAGATTGGTGCAGTTACCAAAGCAACTATTTGAAATAACAGTAACATCAGGCAGCTGCAATGTTTTCAGTGAATAGCAATCGCTGAACATACTATTACCCAGCATCTTTAGTGACTGTGGCAAATTTACCGTCACCAGTTTTTTGCAATTCTGGAAAATATAATCTCCTATCTTCTCTACTGAGGCTGGTATTGTCACATCGGTCAAATTATAGCAATTCAGGAATGCGCCTGAACGTATCACTGTTACCGAAGAGGGAATCGTGAGCTCTGTCAAGACAATGTTATTCTGAAAAGCATTCTCAGCTATAGTTTTCGTACCTGCAGGAATCATCGTCTTACCACGATAATCATTGGGCACACACAGCAGAGTCTCCTTGGCTGGATCCATAATGACACCGTCAACACTACAGAGAATCTTGTTACCAACAGCAACATTCAACTGCTGCAAAGTTTGGAAATAGTGAAGTTCATAAAATGATGTCTGTTCAAGAGATGCGGGGAGATTCAGGATCTTCAGATTAGGAAACAGTTCTGGATTAATCCACCCTAATTGCTTTATACCTTCTGGAATAGTCAGTTCCTCTGTATCAGAGCCAAAGGCACAAATCAGATTCCCTTCATTACTTACGATAAAACCGCCTTCAAGATATTTGGCAGAGGGATTCTCGCCAGTAAAAGTCACCTTGATGTTTTTATTAAATCTGTAAAACAGATTACTCATGTTGTATGACGGATAAGTGGAAGGAATGACGATCTCTGTCAACTTTATGCAATACTCAAATAAACTACTGTTGCTATAGATTACCTGCTCAGGAATATTCAAAACACCCACCATGCCTTCTGGCACATACTGGAGATAGTTGTCTCTACACAACACACCATTAATGAGAGTAAAGGTCGTGTTTCCTGAAGCTAATTCCAGATGCGCCAGTTTGGTATTGCCATGAGCACTAAAACTTGTTACAGCAGCAGGAATAGTCAGCGAGATCAGTCCTGTATTGTTAATTCCCATAGACCTGAGCACACTGGGATTTACTAGTTCCAGTGAAGCCAGGTTTTCGGTGTTGCTAATATACAAGTTTTCAACAGCACCCTCAACACGCAGCGAAGTGATTTCTGGATTTTTGGCAGAGAAACTAATATAGGTAACAGGATAGCTCACTCCCTGATAGTTTACCGTAGCAGGAACAGTCACACTGCCCTTGTAGGCATCAGGAATCTCATATAGCGCATTTGAGTCATAGTGCGACATATCACCATTATGCTCAATATAATACTTTCCTATACTGCCATCTGCTAAAAGAGCCCTTTTCTCACTAAAGTTGATCTGATAATACAGTCCGCCCAATTCAACTACAACCCAGCCTTGCTCATTGGATTGTGCCATACCATTGCCAGCTCCAACCATCAGGAATGCCAGCAAACACCACACGAATAATTTTCTCATAAGTCCAGAATTTTTTAGGTTTTCGTTTATTTTAATTTATTGTAATTCGATTGCTATTCAGTCACGGACTGATATAAAAGCTCTTATTCGTTCTGCGTGCAAAGATACAATTTATTTTTGAATAAACGAATAAAATGTAAAAAATAACGTGAAACCTCATGTCTTTCACTTAGGTACCACTGTGCTTATAATGTTTAATCTTGGTTTAAATGGGATCATGTGGGATCATGGGGACAACCAGTCCCCATGATCTCTGTAGATTTCATGAAGGCTTGGGTGTGGCTTTAGGGGTTAACTATCTCGTGCAGGGCATCAAGACCTCAAAGAAAGAGAATACTGGGAGTGTAGTTATCTTGGGGCCTTATAATAAGACTAAAGAACAAGAAGAAAAGTTAAAATCCTTGATTGTCCCGCTGCTCATCTGCATGCATCCTTTACCAAACGACCGATTGACGTTGAAAGTGGGCTGCCAAGCAGAATTCTTGCTGGGTATGGGCGACAAATACAAGAAGACAAGCCTCGGAGCACCTCTGGCTATTGCCTATAATTTTAGTGACAGGCTACAGTTTGAATTACACTATAACTATGGACTTACAGATATCTTGAAGGATGATGAAATAAGTGTCTCAAGAAATTGCCTACTCTTATCTGTAGGAGTCCGACTTTAATATTAACGGACACTCAAATTTTGCGCTCGAAGATTAGTGTGGACGGTTCTGAATGATTACTTTTCCCAATAATTATTTGGCGAATATTACAATATTGACTACCTTTGCAACGATTTTAGACAGAAGTAATTGTAAAACTATGGGAAAGAAGATATTATTATTGTTTATGATGGTTTGGTTGTCAGTCGGTGTCAACGCTCATCTTCAAGCAGACAATACTGGTGACACCAATTATACCATGTATGTTAACCTGGCGGATGGTACTAACATGCAGTTCGTGCTTTCTGTGGATTTACCAGAAGTGGATTATTTAGACGGAAAGATGATAGTCTACTATGGAGAGCATTACAACAGAGTTAACCATTCAGAAGAATTATGGACATACGTCAGAGACCATATCATTCTTGAACGCAACCAAGTGAAGGACGTGACCTTCGCTGTTGCTACAGGCATTGAGACCATCAAAGCAGATGAAAACAGTGTCGCCTTCGACTTGTCACACTCAGGCACGATACACATTCGTGGACTCAAGGGCAAAGACCGCATAGAGGTATTTTCTATCGACGGCAGAAAGATATCAGCCCCGTTTAGCTCGCAAGGCTCGGAAGCCGTGATAGACCTCAGCACAAAGCCACACGGCACATATATCATCAACGTCAACCAAGGTTTTACCTTTAAATACATGAAGCCATGAAAAAGTCGATATCATTAATAGCAACTGTATTTACCTTGTTGCCAACATCGGCACAGGAAATCATCACTTTTTCTACGGGAGATTCGCTCGGTCATCAGACTCAAACTGCCATCTTTGTTGACGATATAGAGAGGATCGCATGGGAAGGCAATACAGAAGGACAGCAAGCAGACATTGTGACTGTACACCTAAAAGACGGCACAACATACCGCGGTACAAACAGTAGAAATTCTTTTTCTTCCTTCATGCTTCTGGATACCAATCCCCACGATAACGTCATCACGGATACAATCAGATACTTGAACAACTATGAGACAGTTTGGAACGTCAATGGTGTTGCCAAGAAAGAAGGTCACTATTCCGTAGCCGTCTACTGGAAAGGATTCCAACGTAGCGGACTCGTCAATGAGCGTGGAGGCATCTGTATTGGCACTACTCCTAATCTCACTATGGAGAATAACGAGTTTATGGTATACGCAAAGCGTATTAGTAGCTATACGAATTCCTATTATGTTATCATGGGTGACAAGCCTTGTCTTCCTATGAAGTTCTATACGGAGCAACAAAACATTTCCTTTGATGATAACGGACGACAAATCCTGAGCAGTTCACCTATACCTTTCACTATTACAGAGAGCCCTGCAAGCTTCCAATCCGTCAAATTCATGGAAGAGAACTGGGTAAACATGCCACTGGAGTACGGAAAGACTTACTACTACCGCACCTTCAAACAGGGGGATGTGATGCACAATGGGGAGTTGAAGACTGTGACTATCTATGATGTAGAGAAGAGTTTCCGAGTTCCTCGTGTGATGGAAGATGCAGGCTATACGCCTACCATCATTACTGACGAGGCTATCGCTGCCTTCCCTTCGAATTTCCCAGAGGGTGTAACGGTTCCAAAATGGGAAGAGATAAAGCCTCTATGGGATATCTGGCAAGAGACTGACGAGGGCAAGCAGGCAATCTCGAAGGGCGATGTCACCACCGAAGCTTTCGATAATGGTACGGGCTATCGCCTGAACCGCATCCCAGATACATTCTACAACTGGCTGACAAACCGTGAGGTAGTTATTGATGCCTTTAGCGGACTGAAAGAAATCGAGAAAGCAACTAACAATCTGGGCGATTCCATTGATAAGGCTTCACCAGAATACATAACGGATGTGGATGAGAAATGGGGCGTTCCAGGAAACAAGTACATCCGCTTCAAACCAACAACCGGCGCTATGAATTATAAGGTGACCTATCATAGCAGCGAGGTGATACCTGGCGTACACTACAAGTTACTTGTTTACTTTGCACCTGAGACCGAGGAGATACCTACTTCTGAGCTTTGCCCCACAAAGGTTAGGATTATAGATGCAAGAACAAACACTGCTTTCATCAAAAGCCAGGAGGTGTCTGCCAAAGAGGTTACAACCATTGAGGTAGGTGATGTTAGCACCACCGAATCAGGGTTGGACATACAAATCCAGACAAATGTCCTGAATAATGAGACATTACCAGATTATGAACCACAACCGTACAATCGCGTTATGCGTATAGCCGAGATGCGACTGATACCCGTGAAATAAACTTCGGCGGTAGTCCTTAATACTATTCAATTGTAAAACGATGAGAAAACTATTCTTCTTTGGAATCGTGGCAGGTATGATGGTGGGGTGTTCTCCCCGTGTGACATCAGAGATGATGACACATGAATTTGAGCCACTGCCAACAAACAAGGTGATGATATACGGAGCGACTGACAAGGTGCCAGAAACTGTCAGAGCTATAGGACAACTGACGGTAGACGGTAGGAAAACGTCGCTGAAGAGCCAGTACACAACGGCGCTGAGCCTCGCAGTAACAGAGACGGCACGTAACGGCGGAAATGTACTAGTGGTGGATAACAGCGAACTCAAGGAGAACCGCCTGAAGGGTACGATAGCCTATACTGACGGAGAGATGAACGAACTCCTGACGCTTTCGGCTAGTCGTGTGCAGCAACTGCAAAGCATGACTACAGGGAAAAGCTCAGCTATCAGGCAGATGGACGCTGGGCAGCAACAGGAGATAGTGCAGCAACAGGAAGATGCTAGACAGCAGGAACTGGACAGGGAGCTAAGGATATATACACGGCAAGACTCCTTACAGTGGGCAGGAGCAACAGATGTTGACTGGGACAAGGATAATAAAGACAGGGGTGGCATGTTCAAAATCAGTGCCGGACCGATGTGGACGACCTCGAAGATCTATCTAACCGCAGATGCCAGCCAATATTTGTCCAACCAACGTGGCTACGGCATCGCCCTATCGCTGACTAATACTGGGGGCAAACTGTATGGTTTTGGAGCTGACTTCTACGCTAGTCGTACATCGCTGGATATTCCAGAAACATTCCATGTCAGGGACTGTAATTACACTTTAATGTATCTTGGCCCCTGTGCGCTGATAGGCGGGAACCTCACGAACTGGCTGCGCCTTGATGCCTCACTGGGTCTTGGCCTGGCCTATTATCAGGAGGACGGACAGACGGAAGAGACGGAATTCGGCTTTGGATTCAGATGGACGATAGGAATGGAGATTATGGTGACGAAGACGACAGGCATCGGCGTAGACATGGTGCGCCAAATTGGTAGGTTTAAGCGTCCCGAAGGTTTCCAACAACCCAAGGGCGAGACCTATGGAATAGAAAACCTCGGCGTGATGGCTACCGTCAGATTCCATATGTAACCTTCGAAGAAAGATCAGCTGGATTTTAGAATTATTTCTTTTCCAGCGTCAGTATCATTTCCCCGACGAAGAGATCACAGTAAGGGATCATGGGGAGTGCTGCGTGTGGGGCTGGTGATGACTGATGGAAGTTCTTCCAATCAGTCAGCATCAGCGGCTGGAGGCTGTTTGAACTTACACTAAACACTCATCTATAACCTATAACCAATAACCACTCAACACTTTGGTCGATTTGTT
>CAZIKA010000111.1:0-8820 GCA_964539705.1 uncultured Prevotella sp.
GCACCCATACCAGCCACGTCGCCCACGTTGTCGCCTACGTTATCGGCAATGGTAGCGGGGTTGCGAGGGTCATCCTCAGGGATGTCGGCTTCCACCTTACCCACGATATCTGCGCCTACGTCGGCAGCCTTTGTGTAGATACCGCCACCCACACGAGCGAAGAGCGCCTGTGTTGATGCACCCATACCGAAGGTCAGCATCGTGGTGGTGATAGAGACAAGTCCCTCACTATCAAACTGATTCAGGATGAGGAACCATACGGCGATATCGAGCAATCCAAGTCCCACCACCGTAAGTCCCATCACGGCACCGCTACGGAAGGCTATCTTCAGTCCGCCGTCCAAGCTCTGACGAGCTGCGTTAGCTGTACGGGCAGAGGCATAGGTGGCTGTCTTCATACCGAAGAAACCTGCCAAGCCGCTGAAGAAACCACCTGTCAGGAAGGCGAAGGGAACCCATGGATTCTGTACACCAAAGCCGTATGCCATAATTGAAAAGATGATAGCCAGAACGATAAACACGATGAGCACTACCTTGTATTGCTGCTTCAGGTAGGCCATAGCACCTTTGCGCACATAGAGTGCTATCTCACGCATACGCGGAGTACCCTCGTCGGCTTTCATCATACTACGGAAAAACAGGTAGGCCATACCCAGTGCAACGACAGATGCAACAGGTACCAGCCAAAAGGCAATGGGAACAGGATTAATCATCGGTTTGCTAATTTAGGTTGTTATTTTACAATATTTCGTGCAAAAGTAGTTATTTATTTCGGAAAAACAAACTAAAATTCCTTTTTTTTGTGTACTTTTGCCGAAAATTCCGTAAAAGATGACTCTACATATATTCAATCCGGAACACGATATAGCCCTTGCAGCTAATTTGAGCAACTTCACCGCACCTCATGCAGGGCGCCAGTTGCGCTACGATCTTGGCTTCATCCCTGCCTTGTGGGCAAAGGATGGAGACAGCGTTCTCGTAGAGAATCCGGAGCGTGCTGCTAACGGCTATAAGCGTTTTATGCAATCCGTCAGCAGGCAGCTCGGCAAGAGTTTCCACGGCGGAAACTATCAGTTTCCACGTTGGGAACAATCAGTTTCCACGGCGGAAACTACCGACATCCAGCCTTGGGGGTGGGACTTTGCTTTGAGGACACAGTTGAAAAGGATAGGGGCTCGCGATGCGTTGTTACCTACCGATGAACAGTTAGCGACGATCCGTGACTTGTCTCATCGCCGTACCTCGGCATTGATCCTGCCTCAATTACAGAGCGAGGGGACGGTGGGTGAGTCGTTCGAGTGTACCACAGCCGAAGAGGTCGATGCACTCTTGATGCGCTACGACCGTCTGGTATTGAAGGCCCCCTGGTCTTCCAGCGGACGCGGCATCCGGTTTATCCGTCGCGATGCGCCGGTGAGTCAGACGGGTGGATGGATTCGGAATCTGCTCCATTCTCAAGGGTCGCTGATGGCAGAGCCGTTCTACGACAAGGTGAAGGATTTTGGAATGGAGTTCGAGTGTAATGCTGAGGGTGTGGTGAACTACTTAGGCCTCTCTCTCTTCCATACTGCCAACGGAGCTTATACAGGAAACGTCTTGGCTACGGAAAGTATGAAACGAGAGATGATAAGTCATTACATATCAGTCGATTTGCTTGATAGTGTTATTGAAAAGATTTGCCAGTTGACGTCTGAGATATTCAAGGGCAAATACGTAGGTCCGTTTGGTGTTGATATGATGCTGGTAAATGCTCCTTCGCCAAATGAAAAATGCCTGCTTCATCCTTGCGTAGAGATCAACCTGCGTCGCACAATGGGACATGTGGCACTCTCGCTGACACCTACCGACGACGATATCGTGCGAGTAATGCAGATTGACTATTCCGACAACAAATACCATTTACGAATTAAAAGACCATAACGCCTGATGATGTCACTATTCGATATTCTTCTCTTGTCTGTTGCCTTGGCAATGGATTGTTTTACGATTTCCATCGTGAGCGGACTGATTCTGGGACGGAAAGAGTGGGCCACCATCCTGCGTCTCAGTTTCCTCTTCGGTCTGTTCCAGGCAGCGATGCCTTTCTTCGGATGGCTTGCCACCAGTCATTTCTCACAGTATATCGAGGCCTACGATCATTGGATAGCCTTTGCCATGCTGGCTTTCCTGGGTGGAAAGATGATTATCGAGTCGTTCAAACCTGAGGAGCATCAGGTCTTTAACCCCCGACGTCTGCGTACCCAGCTGCTCTTGGCTGTAGCTACAAGTATCGATGCACTGGCGGTGGGCATCTCGCTGGCTATGACGGGCTATACTACCATTCTCTCACTTGCCGAACCGCTCTTCTGGATTGGTGTTGGCTCGTTTGTCTTTGGGGTCGTGGGGCATCTGCTGGGCTTGCGATTCGGTAATATGGTAAGGCGCCGTTTGCGTCCGGAACTCATCGGAGGCCTTATTCTGCTTTTCATCGGCATCAAGATATTGCTCGTACATCTTTATAATTTATAAAGGCTTTTATTTGGCAGTTCGCAGTAAAAACCTTACCTTTGCAACTCGAATCAACAAACTAAAAACATTTCCGATATGTATAGTGATCCAAAACAGTGCCTCTATTGCACTAACAATCAGACACTTCACGACCTCATGATTGAGATTTGTCCGCTGAAAGTCTCGCGTGCGTTCCTTTTTAAAGAACAGACCTATCGTGGACGCTGTCTCGTGGCTTACAATGGTCACGTCAACGACCTCAACGAACTAAGTGATGAGGAGCGCAACGACTTCATGGCTGATGTCGCTCGTGTGACACGTGCTATGCAGCGTGCTTTCAATCCTGAGAAAATCAACTATGGTGCCTATAGCGACAAGCTCTCGCACCTGCATTTCCACCTTGCTCCCAAGTACGTTGACGGACCCGACTACGGTGGCGTCTTCCAGATGAATCCTGGCAAGGTGTATCTCACCGATGCCGAATATCAGGAGATGATAGAGAAAATCAAGGAAAACTTATAATCAAACAATACAATGAAGGTAAAACCATTTAAAGGTATCCGCCCACCGAAGAATCTGGTGGAGCAGGTTGAGAGCCGTCCTTACGACGTGCTCGACAGCGAAGAGGCTCGTGCCGAAGCTGGCGATAACGAAAAGAGCCTCTATCACATCATCAAGCCCGAGATTGATTTCCCCGTAGGCACCTCTGAGTACGACCCACGCGTCTATGAGAAAGCTGCCCAGAACTTCCAGATGTTCCAGGACAAGGGATGGCTGGTTCAGGACGAGCAAGAGCATTATTACATCTACGCTCAGACCATGAACGGCAAGACGCAGTACGGACTGGTGCTCTGCGCCCATACTGACGACTATATGGCTGGTCGCATCAAGAAGCACGAGCTGACTCGTCGCGATAAGGAGGAAGACCGTATGAAGCACGTTCGTGTCAACAATGCTAACATCGAGCCCGTGTTCTTTGCCTATCCCGACAATGCCGTTCTCAACGAGCTTATCATGCGCTATGCTACCACAGAGCCAGAGTATGACTTCATTGCTCCCATCGATGGCTTCCGTCATCAGTTCTGGGTGATCAACGATGCGAAGGATACCGAGACCATCACCGCTGAGTTCAGCAAGATGCCTTCGATGTATATTGCCGACGGTCACCATCGTTCAGCAGCCGCTGCTCTAGTAGGTGCCGAGAAGCAAAAGCAGAACCCCAATCATCGTGGCGACGAGGAGTACAACTTCTTTATGGCTGTGTGCTTCCAGGCCTCTCAGCTTACCATTCTCGACTACAACCGCGTGGTGAAGGATCTCAACGGACTCTCCTCTGAGGACTTCCTCAAGGCACTTGCCAAGAACTTTACCGTTGAGGACAAGGGTACCGAGATCTACAAGCCCCAGCAGCTCCATGAGTTCTCGCTCTATCTCGACCAGCACTGGTTCTCGTTGAAGGCCAAGGAGGGCACCTACGACAACAACGACCCCATCGGTGTGCTCGACGTGGATATCTCCAGCCGTCTGATTCTCGACGAGATTCTCAACATCGGCGACCTGCGCTCTTCTCAGCGTATCGACTTCGTTGGCGGTCTGCGCGGACTTGGTGAGCTGAAACGTCGTGTGGACAATGGCGAGATGCGTGCCGCTCTGGCCCTCTATCCCGTGTCTATGCAGCAGATCATGGATATCGCCGACAGCGGTAAGATCATGCCTCCTAAGGCCACATGGTTTGAGCCGAAGCTCCGCTCAGGCTTGGTAATTCACAAGCTCTCGTAATGCTCGACGAATTCAAGACGATATCTTCTACTAGCGAGGGATTTTACTCCGAGAAACGGAGTAAGTTCCTCGCTTTTGCCCATCATGTAGAATCCGTCGAGGAGGTAAAGAATATCATCGCTCAGTATCGCAAGAAGTACTACGATGCCCGTCACGTGTGCTATGCTTATATGCTGGGAGCGGGTAGGGAGGAGTTCCGTGCTAACGATGATGGTGAGCCATCGTCAACGGCAGGAAAGCCCATCCTCGGGCAAATCAACAGCAACGAACTCACCGACATCCTCATTGTCGTGGTGCGCTACTATGGCGGGGTGAACCTAGGAACCAGCGGACTTATCGTAGCCTATCGTGAGGCGGCTGCCGATGCCATTGCCCATGCAGAAGTGATCACAAAGCAGGTCGAGGAACAGGTAAGCTATACCTTTGCCTATCCCATGATGAACGATGTGATGCGTATCGTCAAGGACATGAACCCTCGCATTGTTAGTCAGACCTACGATAGCACCTGCGAAATTTGTCTGAGCATCCGCAAGAGCGAGGCAGAGCAGTTAAAAAGCCGATTGGCGAAACTTTCTTTCGAATAAATTTGGCGGTTTCGGGGAAAGTTAGTACCTTTGCATCCGCTTTACACGTGAGTAGAGCAACATCTATTTTGGAGAGTTGGCAGAGTGATCGATCGCGCTGGACTCGAAATCCGGTATACCCTTATGGGTATCGGGGGTTTGAATCCCTCACTCTCCGCAAAACATAAAGGGAACTATCTCGGTTCCCTTTTTTTCATGCCTTTATAAATGTAAGGACTTCCGTGATTTGCGAAGCAGGCAGCTCGAGGCTGGGGAACTGCCTGATCGAAGGGGAGGAACTGCAAGTTCCTCGATGAGGATTGGCGGGATCACATGAATGCCGAAACGCAGCCGTCTCAGGGATTGCTCCGAGACTGGACGATGGCGAGGGGGCAAAATTAAATTTAATAGAAAAATGGAGTAAATTTTGTGATATTCGAAAAAGTTGTGTATCTTTGTGCTGTGTTTCGAAAGATACACGACTTTTTGATAGTACTAACCATATCATAAATCAATAACTACCTAGACAATCTGACAATGAAAAAGTTTTTACTTCTGACCATAGCCGCACTAATGACATGCGGAATGATAAATGCGAATAACGACAGTACGGCTGTAGGGCGAAAACGTGTGGCTGTCGTATTGAGTGGCGGCGGTGCGAAAGGTATGGCACATGTTGGTGTGCTGAAAGTCCTTGAGAAGGCTGGCATCCCCATTGATATCATTACCGGCACATCGATAGGTAGCATCGTTGGCGGCCTATATTCCATTGGCTATAACGCCCATTCGCTCGATTCTTTGGTAAAAACGCTGGATTGGGGCTACGTGATTACCGACAAGGAGAATATGATTAATCAGAGCCTCAGCGACCGTAAGAAGCAGTACACATATCTCTTTACGACGGACAAACCTGTAGGCAAGCGCAATAGGAATGCCGGTGGTCTGATTAAGGGTAAGAACCTTGCAGAACTCTTCCAACGGCTCTGTAGCGGATACACCGATTCTCTGGACTTCTCTCGCGACCTGCCCATCCAATTTGCTTGTGTAGCCACGAATATCATGGACAACAGCGAAGTGGTGTTCCATAGTGGTAGGCTGCCACAGGCCATGCGTGCTTCGATGTCTATTCCTGCTGCTTTCTCACCAGTAAGAATTGGCGACAAGGTGCTGGTCGATGGTGGTATGCGCAACAATTACCCTGTTGACATCGCCCGTGAAATGGGAGCTGATATTGTCATCGGTGTTACGCTGTCAGGCAAAAAGAAAACATCGGAGGAACTAACAGGCACGATGAGCATCGTAGGTCAGATTATCGATATGAACTGCTTAAACAAGTATGAAGAGAATATCGCCATCTCTGACCTGCACATGAATGTTGACCCTCGTAGCTATTCTACTGCCAGCTTCTCATCTGCAGCCGTTGACTCTCTGGTACGCTACGGCGAGGAAGAGGCCATGAAACACTGGGACGAGATTATCGCCTTGAAAAAGCGTATTGGCATTGACGAAACATTTCGTCCAACCATCCTCCATCCGCTACGCCCAAATGTGATGACCGAACGCCAGCGCGTCAATAGCTATACGTTTGAGAACATGACGCCCCAAGACGAGCGGTTCATCAGGCAAAAGTTTCATCTACAGAAGGTTGACAGCATTGACGCCGAGTTGGAATTACAGCTGACCACCTCTATGCGCGTAGACCTGTTCTATAATACAGCTGAGTGCCGATTGGTGCCCGACGGTAATGGCGTACGTGTCATCCTTTCTGCTGGCAGTCGCAGGTCAATGCAGCTGCATGCTGGTGTTCGCTTCGACTCTGAAGAGAATGCCGCCGTACTGTTAGGTCTCGACCTCCCTCTGAAAACATCGATTCCCATTAATACCGACTTGATGCTCCGACTAGGTAAGCTCATGATGGTACGTGGAGAAATAACCATCCATCCCGTTAGCTTTACCCGTCCGATGCTCAGTTATTGCTACCGTCGTAATGATGTGGACATCTACACGAATGGCGATCTGGATTATAATATCCGTTACAACCAGTTACAAGCCGAGTTCCTGCCAGTCAACTTCGATCTGCGCCACTTCAACTTGCAGATGGGCCTTCGTTGGGACTATATGCACTATCGTAACAAACTTGGTTCTGAAACAGCTAAACAGGTCACGCTCAAAAACGAACATTTCTTTACCTATATAGCCTGTTTGAATTACAACAGCGAAGATAACTGGTACTTCCCCACACGAGGCTCCCGCTTTAAGGCTGAGTATGCCTATGTCACTAATGACTTTGCCAAACTAAACATGCGCGCGGACGACGGTACCACATTAGGAAAAAAGTATGGTATGAGCGAGGTGAGTGCCAATTGGCGCAAGTCCTTCTCGTTCAACAGCCGCTTTACGCTTCAGCCCCTGCTTTACGGTCGCCTCCTCTTTGGCTCTGTCGTACCCGCTGTATTTGGCAATACCATTGGTGGTGACTATTTTGGACATTACGTAGAACAGCAGATGCCTTTCGCAGGCATTGGCAATATAGAGTATGTAGACCATCAATTCGTAGCTGCCCAACTACAGGCTCAACAGCGCATAGGCAGTAATAACTACATATTGCTACGCGCCACTGCTGCACAGCAGTCTCCGTGGCTGAAAGAACTCTTGGATTACAGCACGCTGCTGGGTGGACAGATTGCCTACTACTATAACACGATTGCAGGTCCTGTCGGTGCCACCATCGGTTACAGCAACCACACCAAGGAGCCGTATGTCTTCCTGAACCTCGGGTATGAATTCTAAATAATATGAAGACAAGAATGATGGATAAGTTTTTGAGTAAGGTAACAGGGGCGTACATCTTAAGTTTTATTGCCATTTTACCTTTAACGGCCCAAAATCGTGACCAACAGATTAGGGCGCACTTAGATAGCATTCTCACGGCTAGATATTATAAAACGCCCCATGATACCAATTTTGTAGTAAGACCTGAAGGTAAGCTGACATTGAAAGTCGTGCTAAACCAGATGGGGAACGATATCCATGCAAAGGGTACCGTAAACAATGTTTATGCAAAGTCAGATCTCAGTACTAGTTACAAAACTACGGTGAGTATAGAAGCCGCCTATCGTGGCCTCTCTGCCTCACTGTCTGTAAACCCCGCCGAATGGAAGGGCGCATACAAAGACTACGAGTTCAATCTCAACTATTACAGTAACAGTCTTAGCCTTGATTTCAGCTATCAACAGTCGGAGTCGCTGACTGGCGACATCAAACGCGATGATACGGGCTTGCAGGCAATGATATCGGGTGACCTCACGATGAAGGTTGTCAGTTTGGCGGGCTACTATGCTTTCAATTATCGCCGTTTTTCCTATCCTGCAGCGTTTAATCAGAGTTACGTCCAACTACGTTCGGCAGGTTCCTGGTTAGCAGGCGTTAGCTATCAAGGAGGTAGCATCGAGACAAGTGACGAACTGAAAGCCAGAAAACCGGAAGCTCCAGAGATCAGCATCAATGTAGGACATATCGGTATTGGCGGTGGTTACGGCTACAACTGGGTGATAGGCGATAGGCAAACGATGGCTGCTTCACTTCTCCATGCTACCCACCTTCGTGGTGTATAACCGCAACAGAATGACTGTGAACGGCGAGCGCAAAGGCGCCCAGCAGATGCGCTTCAATATGATTTTCAACGAGCGTGCCGCCGTTATCTATTACTTCACGCCGCGTTGCTTCGCTGGTGGTACACTTACGATGAACAACTCTGTCTTCGACGACAAAGCCGTTATCGTCAATCAAAACAAATGGCTTGCCCGCGCCTTTGTTGGGGTGAGACTATAGTCTAAAGGAGCAATGAGCATGGGACAAGAGATTGAATTGGCCACAAAATTAAACGGGACGTGTCGATAATGACGCGTCCCGCTTGTTATTGTAATTTTAATAATTACTCGCCTTTGATAGCAGCTACGCCTGGGAGAACCTTGCCCTCGATGGCCTCGAG
>CAZIKA010000112.1:0-8578 GCA_964539705.1 uncultured Prevotella sp.
GGCACTGCGGACACATGATTTTTCGCTTTTCAACTTTTAGCGGACAGCAATAAATAATAACATAAAAAAATCCTTGTCAAATGACTTATAATGATTCTATTCAGGTAACAGAACACGGTTTGCTTTATGTCATCCATAAGGTCGAACTGTTCACGGAAGATGGCTTCATTGCCAGTATGTATGTCCGCAATTATAGCGAAGTAGACATATTATTAAAGATTGATGAAGTGCGCGAGTGTCTGAGCATTGCGCACAAAGAGTTCTTATCGCTGTCAAAGTTTTCCCTGACATTCAACACACGGTGGGCTACTGAAGACAACGAACGTTTCAGTACGACTCAAGTTATGCTGAACAAGCTGAGGAGTTCGCTTGCCTCTATCAAAAGGAGTTATAGAGAAACTTGCCCTATCGTGCGCAAACAACAGCCCCAGGGCGAGATGTTTCGTGACCGTCTGAGCCCCTCCGTTTTCGAGCGTTCTGTATTCACCAATGGCGGTTGCTGTCGCGATTTGTTCGGCATTGAGTCATTTGAAGACAATATCCAGACGCTTTACGTTGAGCAAAGAGCCTTATTCGCCAATGTGTTGGCATCCCTCATGCTCTGTTACAAAGAGATTGAAAAGGAGAAGACGACTAAGGCCGACCCTGACAAATGCGTTGAATTGTTAGAGAAGCAATGTCGTGACATCATGAAGGATCTTGATGACACTATCGACTTGGTGCAGTGTCCTGTCAATGACGAAATACAGCAGTTCATCGACCAGATTGGTTTGCGTGAGTTTGCTCAGCAGGGCTATCACAAGTACTCTTTAAAAGCTGTCAGAGACCATGCCATTTCTGTTTTTAAGCAGCAAGGTGCCAAGTCAAACTTCGCACAGGTTGCCTCGCTGACGTGGATAAAGAATCCTGAAAAGGGCAAAGAAGCACAAATGCTAATAGAACACTTCGACGAATTCCGTCCTGAGAATCGCAAGAAGGTCAGTGCAGAAAAGATACTGTTCTTTGTAAATTGGTGTGGGGATACAGTAGAGGCTCCGCAACAGCAGTTCTACAAAATTCTGAAGACATACTATCGTAACAAGGAATTACCAGAATGGCATGCTGTTACCGTGAGGAAAAATAAGATTAAGAACCTTAAGAAAGAGCAAGAAAAATTCAACGAAGAGGTGAAATTGTTCCTCGAAGTGTTGAAAAAGGCAGCATAGCGTATTACGTTACGTTTATTTAACATCTGTCATTTGACGACTTTGTGACTGGTTTTCAAACGGAAGCCAGTCATTTTTATTTTCATTTTGATTCGAATCAGTCATTTTGACGAGTGCCATGCGTCAAAATGCCGATTAGTGACCATGATAATGACGACGTTCAGTACTTTTATGACACATTGCAACAGGGAATGACAGACATTGACAGTGCCCTTTCAAAATGCGACATAAACATGACGTAAATATCTAAAAACCAAGCATTTAAATAAAAACACAAAACACGTTGAAATCTCAAATAAACTTCGTAATTTTGCATCAACTTCTCAGGCACGAAGCTGCGTGCTCATCATGAAGGGGCGGTTTGAAAGTAAGGCGATGCTGGCAGCAAGGTAAGCCTGAGACCACATTATTTCCTAAATAGAGTAACGATTATGGGAAATAATATTGTGAACGACATCGTGGGCGAGGCCGTGAGCCAGCCCACCAGTGAGGAACAGCAGCGAACGGAGCGTCTGGCGGCACTGGCAGCCTTGCGTGTGACCAGCGGGACGGAGGTACAGCCCGAGGAGCCTGCGCTGACGGTGGACGATATCGGACTGTTTGCACTCAGCGACATCCACGGCCTGAAGGGCAAGCAGAAGTGTGGCAAGACGACGGCGCTGAAGGTGTGTCTGGCGGCATGGATGCAGGGCAGCCAGTTCCGCGTGACGTCGGGTCTGGAGGCGCCGCGTGTGCTCTATCTGGACACGGAGCAGAAGGCATCGGACGTGAAGCTGATAGTGACCGACGTCATCCAGATGACGGGTCTCGCGGCTGACTATGTGGACGAGCACCTGCGGGTGTATGCCCTGCGCCGTCGCGACTTCAACCTGCTGTTGGACGACATGCGGCTGCTCATCAGCGACTACCGTCCGCAGGTGGTCATTGTCGACGGCATCGTGGAGTTCGTGGCGTCATTCAACGACGAGTCGATGGCCAAGCAGCTGATTCACGAACTGCTGTGCATCAGTGAGGACTCCCGGCTGGCTATGATCTGCGTGCTGCATACGAACAAGTCAGACGACGACCATAACATGCGCGGACACCTGGGCACGATGCTGGCTCAGAAGGCGGGTACCGTGCTGGAGTGCAAGAAGGAGCGTGGCAGCAGTGTCATCACCGTCATGTGCTCGGATGCACGCCATGCGGAAATGCCCGAATGGAGCATCATGTTCGATGCTGAGAGTCACATCATCGATGCCGACGAACAGCGCCGACAGGCCCTGGAGCAACACCGAATCGACATTCAGCAGCGCCGTCAGGAGGCCAATGCCCAGAAGCAGAAGGAGCGTCTGGACTATGCCCTGTTGTGCATCCGCGACAATGGTGGCAGCATCAGCCGCAAGCAGCTGACGGAGATATTGATCAAGAAGTTTGAGTTGAGTCGCACCACAGTGACAACTTTCATTTCAGGTCTGATAGGAAGTTCACTCTATGAAGTAAATGGTATGTTACAATCCTCTCCTGAAGTGGCACTACCGTTCTGACCCGCGATTATGTTTTTTGTTCAATTGTTCAATCCACCTATATATATAGTGGATTGAACGGTTGAACGAAGAACCGCCAACAAAAATCATTAAAAACGACACAATGATGAATACTGATTTTCGATATCAATTAGAGAGCAAACGCCTGACGGGCCATCAGCCCCAAAAGCTATCCTGTCCGCACTGCGGCAAACGGAAGTGCCTGGTGCGCTATGTCGACACCAAGAACGGCAACCAGTACGTGGCCGACACGGTGGGCAAATGCGACCACCAGCACTCCTGCGGCTACCACTACAAGCCGTCGGACTACTACCGCGACAACCAGTGGGCCACCGAACCCAAGGCCAATCCGGACAACCATTGCCAGCCTAAGCCGTTGCCGCCCTTCCAACCGCTGCCCATGACCTTCGTCAACCGCAGCCATTCGCCACAAAGCACTTTCTGGTATTGGTTGGTCACCGATGTGGCCCAACGCCTCCATCTGCCGTCCGATGATGTCTGGCGCGTCTACGACGACTATCTGCTGGGAACCACCCGACGCGGCCACGTCATCTTCTGGCAGATAGACCACCAAGGGCAGGTACACGGCGGCCACATCATGCAATACCATGCCGACGGACATCGCGGCGGCTATCAGGGGTGGACGCACATACCGCTGATCCGTGCAGGCCAGCTGCCACAGGACTGGACGCTTTACCAGTGCCTCTACGGCCAACACCTGCTGGCACGCTATCCCGACAAGCACGTCTGCCTGGTGGAAAGCGAGAAGACCGCCCTCATCATGGCTGCCGCCCGTCCTGAATTCCTTTGGCTGGCCACGGCGGGCTGCGGCGGACTGTCGGCAGAGCGTCTGAACTGTCTGCGAGGCCGTCGCGTCACCCTGTTCCCCGACAGTGGCTGCTACCAGAAGTGGAGCCATCAGATGCAGCTCACCACCGGCATCCTCTACAACCTGTCGCCACGCCTGGAGTGCTACCGGCCCAACACCGATCTGGCCGACCTCATGCTGGGTGAGGCTCAGCCACCGTGAGCCGCGCCCACCCAATAGACTTTACTGCGAAGCCTTCCAAAATTTTCTGCGAAGCCTTCCAAAAATTCCTGCGAAGCCTTCCAGAAATATCCGGAAGGCTTCCTAATTTTTTCTGCGATGCAGCGCAGAGTTTTAATTAACCGCAGATTCCGCAGATTATACAGATTATAGCTGCGCCACACAGTTATGAGAAATAAATCTGTGAAATCTGCGTAATCTGCGGTTAATAAAGCATGATGGATGATGGATGAGGAAAAGTTTTTGCAATTATTAGCAAAAATAATTGCGAAAATATTTGCATAATTCGGGAATTTTTCGTAACTTTGCATCATCAAAAAAAGCGGGATTCAGGCCACCCGGTGTAGCTGGTCTGAGGCATTTCTAATACCATGAAAACACACAACAACTATGGCATTAAAAGTGAAAGCTAAGGAGAAGCTGATGAAATTCTCCAAAGAGTCGGAGGGCAAGTGGCGCTACGTCATGCAGCCCGAGTTGTACAGTTCGCTCACTCAGAGCAAAGTCATCCGCGAGGCCGCCCTGCGCAGCGGTGTCAGCGAGGGCGTCATGCAGGCATGCTGGGACGCTGCCGGTGAGGTCATCAAAGCATGGCTGCCCGAAGGTCACTCGGTGCCGCTGCCTGGTCTGGGCACCTGCCGCTTCGGTCTGTCGGCATCGAGTGTTGAGGACGTGAACAAGGTGAAGACGAGCCTGATCAAGGTGCGCCGCATCATCTTCACGCCTGCCGTCGAGCTGAAGGACGAGCTGAAGGCCACACCGGTGGTCATCACCTGCTACGACCGCGAGGGTAACGAGATCAAGCGCGTGACCAGCGCTGACGATGCCGTCATCGACGATGGTACGGGCGAGAACACTAACGCACCCAGCAATCCTTCAACGGGCGGCAGCACGGGAGGCAACTCAGGCGGCAACACCGGAGGTGACAACAACGGTGGCGGTGACGACGATGCGCCTAACGAGAACTGATGTCTGAATTAACCGCAGATTTCGCAGATTATACAGATTATAGCTGCGCCACACCCTGCACCTATAATTAACCGCAGATTCCGCAGATTATACAGATTATAGCTGCGCCTACACTCTGCACCTATAGATAAAAATCTGTGAAATCTGCGTAATCTGCGGTTAATAAAAAATGAGGGGTTATAATTTGCATTTCTGAAAAAAAGTTGTAACTTTGCAGCCAAGACGTTATAAACATTCTATTTTAATAATAAAGGTAGCCTTATGACAACAAAAGAACTGAGAAACGAACGGCTGGCACAGACGATTATCAAGAACCTGAAGCGCAGACACATCGAGGGATTCTACTGTCCGACTGGTGCGGATGCCGTCAACAAGGTTGTGGAACTGATAGAAGACGGGAGCTCGGTGACGTGGGGCGGCACGATGACCGTGCGCGACCTTGGCATCCCCGAGGCACTGAAGCGCCGGGGAACGCTGGAAGTGATTGACCGCGACTTGGCCACGACGGCCGAGGAAAAACAATCTATGTATCTGCGGGCATTCTCGACCGACGTCTATCTGAGCAGTGCCAATGCCATATCCGAGGACGGCGTTATTGTCAACATCGACGGCAATGGTAACCGTGTGGCCGCCATCACCTGGGGACCTAAGAAGGTTATCTTCGTCATCGGCCTGAACAAGGTGGCCCAGACCGTCGAAGCCGCTCTGGCACGTGCACGGAGCACGGCGTCGCCCGTCAATGCAGCCCGGTTCGACATCAAGACCCCGTGCCAGACCGACGGCGTCTGCCATAATTGCAATTCAGCCGACAGCATCTGTAATTACGTCCATTTCCTCAGAAACTCGCCCAGAGGTCGTCATCAGGTCGTGCTGGTTGGCGAGGATCTCGGGTATTAGGCCCGTTCTCGGTCAGCAAATTTTTTGAGATTCTTGAAACGATTGTTTTGTAATCTCAATTTTTCTTTGTACCTTTGCAGAGTAAAAATAATAAAACTACTATTAATGGAGTTCAAGGAAACCGATATTCAGGGTGTGTATGTAATTGAGCCACATGTGTTTAATGACTCAAGAGGCTACTTCTTCGAGGCTTGGAAACGCGAGGAGTTCAAGCAGCATATAGGTGATGTGGAGTTCATACAGGACAACGAGTCGAAATCGTCGTACGGTGTACTTCGCGGTCTGCACTATCAAAAGGGTTCACTCTCGCAAGCTAAACTTGTCAGAGTTATCAAGGGTAAAGTGCTTGACGTTGCAGTTGACCTGCGCAAGAGCAGTCCTACCTTTGGTAAACATGTGATGGTGGAGTTGAGTGATGAAAACAAACGCCAGTTTTTTATCCCCAGAGGTTTTGCTCACGGTTTCCTGGTTTTATCGGAAGAAGCTATTTTTACTTACAAGGTGGACAATCCTTATGCACCACAAGCCGAGGCAGGCATCCGGTGGAACGACCCGGAATTGGGCATTGAATGGCCCATAAATCCGAAGGATGTGCTGACCAGCGAAAAAGACCTGAGACAACCACTATTATGTGATGCTGAGGTGTTCGAATGATAATGTTAACAAAATGAATAAACTACTGATATTAATTACAAGTGTTGTGCTGGCAAGTATGTTGTTGAACTGTGGAAATAACGACCCACAGCCAGAAAGTCGTGAGGCAAAAGCCTTGCTTCAGGGAACCTGGATGGACAACGAAACTGAAGATGTGCTGTTCAGAATGAAGGGTGATACCGTGTACTATTCCGATTCGACTTCAATGCCTGCATACTTTAAGGTGGTGGGTGACACCTTATATATTGGTAATAATGCTGGTTACCATATCGAAAAGCAAACAGATCATCTGCTATGGTTTAAGAATCAGAATGGCGAACTGATGAAATTGTCAAAGGTAGATGAGGAAACTTTGAAAGATGACGTAGAAGAAGAACCACGTGCCCAGACAAAAGTACAGACGTTGACTGAAGTGGAAAAGCGCGACACAGTAGTTTTTTTGGACGGACAGCGCTATCATTGCTACATAGCCATCAACCCCACACGTTATAAGGTTGTGTATCAAACCGTGAATGAAGACGGTTTGAGCGTTGAAGAAATATTTTATGATAATATCATCAACGTCAGTATTTTCAAAGGGGCTAATCGGGTCTTCAAACGCGATATGTATAAACGCGACTATGCCAAACTGGTAAAAGGTGACTTCTTGGAGAAAGCAATCCTGAATGATATGACATTCAAAAAGGCCGATGCTGAAGGATTCCACTTTACGGCTTCATTATGTCAACCTTATGGCGCCAGCCGTTATTTGGTTGATAACATCATTAGCAAAAATGGTGAAATTCATTTCAAACTGGCCGAATAAAATAAAAAACAACTATGAAGGTCGTCATGCTGCAAACGGACATTAGCTGGGCAAAGCCTGAGGAAAACATCCGCCAAGCCCAACGGTTGATGGACGAAAGGCCTGATGGTGATCTTTATGTGCTACCGGAAATGTGGAGCACGGGATTTGCCACCCAACCGGAAGGCATAGCCAGTGATGAAGCCGATAACAAAGCGCTGAAGTGGATGCAGCAGACGGCACAACAGCGAAATTGTGCCATCAGCGGAAGCTTGGCTGTTAAGTCAACAGACGGCACTTATCGTAACCGTCATTATTTTGTAGATGGAAGGGCAGGGGAGACCTATTATTATGACAAACACCACTTGTTTACCTATGGCGGAGAAAACCACTCCTATACACCCGGACAACAGCATATGGTAGTTAACTATATGGGATTCCGTTTGTTGCTGCAAACTTGCTATGATTTACGATTCCCTTGTTGGAGCCGTTATGCTGATAACCTTAAATATGACGCCATTATCTGTGTAGCCAACTGGCCTTCGTCGCGCCAGTCTGCATGGCAACTGCTAATTCGTGCGCGAGCCATTGAGAACCAATGCTATATGATTGGTGTAAATCGCGTGGGCGATGACCAGCGTTGTCATTATATTGGTGCCAGTGCAGTCATAGACGTCACAGGACGAACGGTGGCACAATGTCGTCGTGGTAATCCTCAGGCATTGATGTGTGAAATTCAGATGGAAGAATTACAACACAAACGTGAGAAATTCCGTGTTCTTGATGATAGGGATTAGTCAAATTATCCATTTTTCATCAAAAATACCCTCAAAAGGACTTTCTGAGTAAAAAAATGATAAAATGTTTTTTCGATTGAAAATATTTTCGTAACTTTGCAATCATTAATGAAAATAACAATAATTCTAAAACAATAACTGCTTATGTCACAAATTAATGGACACATTTCGCAGATTATCGGTCCTGTTATCGATGTTTTCTTCGATACTAAGGGACTGGATGCGGAAAAGGTGTTGCCTAAAATTCACGAAGCATTGTCAATCCAGCGTCCTAATGGCAATCAACTCATTGTCGAAGTGCAGCAGCATATCGGTGAAGATACTGTGCGTTGTGTGGCTATGGACAATACTGATGGATTGCAGCGTGGCTTAGAAGCCAAACCGCTGGGTTCACCTATCGTGATGCCTGCTGGCGAACAGATTAAAGGTCGAATGCTGAATGTAATCGGTCAGCCTATCGACGGTATGAAACAACTCGACATGAAGGGTGCTTACCCCATCCATCGTGAGCCTCCTAAGTTTGAAGAGTTGTCGACCACAAAAGAGGTGCTTTCGACGGGTATCAAGGTGATTGACCTGCTTGAGCCCTACCTCAAAGGTGGTAAGATTGGTTTGTTTGGTGGTGCCGGTGTAGGTAAGACGGTGCTTATCATGGAGCTCATCAATAATATCGCCAAGGGACATAACGGATTCTCGGT
>CAZIKA010000113.1:0-8542 GCA_964539705.1 uncultured Prevotella sp.
AGCCTACATGGGTACACTTCGGAGGCGGTAACATTTTCCGTGCCTTCCCCGCTGCTATCCTTAACGATGCACTGAACACGGGTAAGTATGACCGCGGCGTCATCGTGGCAGAGACCTTCGACTTCGAGGTCATCGACAAGGCCTATGCACCCTACAACAACCTGTCGCTCTGCGTAAATCTTTGCTCTGACGGCTCTATTGAGAAGAAGGTGATTGCATCTGTAACAGAAGCTTTAAAGGCCGACCCACAATTCACTGATTGGCAGCGCCTTGTAGAAGTATTCAAAAATCCATCACTCCAGATGATTTCGTTCACCATCACCGAGAAGGGATATACTTATAACGAGGCCGATCTGGCTCGCGGATTGAAGCCCGTATTCGCTATGGGTAAGGTCTGCGCCCTGCTGCTGGAGCGCTTCAACGCAGGCGAGCTGCCCCTCACCGTGCAGTCGATGGACAACTGTTCGCACAATGGCGACAAGGTGAAGGCAGGTGTCTTTGCCTATGCCGAGCGCTGGGTGAACGACGGACTGGTGCCCGCTGCCTTCCTCGCCTACCTGAAGAATGAGAAGAAGGTGACCTTCCCCTGGTCGATGATCGACAAGATTACGCCTCGTCCTCACGAGAAGGTGAAGGAGTTGCTGGCCAAGGACGGTTTTGAGGACAACAACTACATTGAGACCGAGAAGCACACCTTCACCGCTCCCTTCGTGAATGCCGAAGAGGTGCAGTATCTGGTTATCGAGGACAACTATACCAACGGTCGTCCCCCACTCGACCTGGGCGGCGCTCTCTACACCACACGCGAGACCGTGGATAAGGTGGAGACAATGAAGGTGACCACCTGTCTGAACCCCCTGCACACCGCAATGAGTATCTATGGCTGCATGCTGGGCTACACGCTCATCAGCGCCGAGATGGCCGATGAGGACCTGCGTGCGTTCATCCAAAAGATTGGTTATATGGAGGCGATGCCTGTAGTCGTTGATCCAGGCGTGCTGAACCCCTACGAGTTCATTGGTGCCGTACTCAACAAGCGTCTGCCTAACCCCTTCATGCCAGATGCCCCACAGCGTATCGCTATGGACACCTCACAGAAGTTGCCCATCCGCTTCGGTGAGACGCTGAAGAAATATTGCGCACGTGGTCTTGACAAGAGCAATCTCGTACTCATCCCTCTGACTCTCGCTGGCTACGCCCGTTACCTGAAGGGACTCAAGGATGACCTGACCACCTTCGAGCCATCACCCGATCCCATGCTGGCAGAACTGCAGGCTATCGTGGCTCCATTGGAAATTGGTAAGCCAGACCAGGACTGGAGCTGTCTGAAGACGCTCTACAGCCGCAAGGATGTCTTTGGACTAGACCTCTACGAGGCAGGACTGGGCGAGCAGATTGAAGGAATGGTGAAAGAGCTCTACGCAGGCAAGGGTGCCGTCAGAGCAACCCTGCACAAATACGTAGCAGCAAGATAAGCGGCATCTCTTTTACATGTTATAGACATGCACGCTGGCACCTTGGGCTGATGGCAGGAACTTAATGCCCCACCAGCACATCTGCAACAGTGCAAACGATATGACCAATACCCACAGAGCAAGCTTCGGCTTGTGAGTGGGTATTTGTTTGTAGTGTACATACACCAAATATGCCAGCCAAGTGATAGCTGCCCACGTCTCCTTGGGGTCCCATTCCCAATAGTGCCCCCAAGCCTCTTTAGCCCAGAAGGCGCCGAAGAGCATACCGAAGGTGATCAGGGCAACGCCAATATAGACGACATTGGCTAATTGAGAATTGAGAATTGAGAATTGAGAATGCCCCTTCACAATCTTGAACAGGGCGATGATAGCGGCGGATGCCATCAGGGTATAGGCCAGCATATAGACAATGATATGGGGTTTGAACCACGGGCTCTGCAAGGCTGGCACTAAAGTATCGGAATGAAGTATGGGCATGAAATGATGAACGCAGAAGAAGCAAGCACCTATTAAGGCGATCAACAGCAACGCTACTTTGGGATGCTTGCGCGTTTGCCGGATGCTTCCCCTCCAGGGTATTGCGCGCAGTATCATCAGCACGGCACCAGCCAGCATCATGTAGAAACCGATATACACCAATGGCAACCATGGGTCGCTCACCAGTTCCAGTATCGACATCTCGCTCTTGGCACCCATCTGCGTGTCGTAACTGTATTGGTATATTTTCCATCCGTCCACCTCTGCAGGCTTGTTGACGTCGATGGTAACAGAGGTGAGAGGTGAGAAGTGAGAGGTGAGAGGAGTGATGATGACTTCAGAGGCAAAGCGACGGGGCTTTCCGTCATCATAGGTTTCCATGATAAAGTCCTTCAACTCAATGCTGAAGGGCATCTGTACTATCATACTTTGCTGGTCAATGGCTCGGAACTCAGGAACTCCTTTCACCGTCACCATCTTCAGTCGCTGCATATCGGCATTACCCAGTGTGGCTGCTATCATGGCAAGGAACAAGCCAAAATGGGAAAGAATTGAGAATGGAGAATGGAGAATTGAAAATTGTCGTATCACGAGCACTCCGAGAATCATGGCGATATAGACGTAGACGAGCACAAAAGGCCAGAATGACAGCATATTGTTCAGCCATGTGCCGTTTTCCATTTGGCGATTGAGTCCCATGATAACTGTTAACGCGACGGCATAGATTAAGGCAGGAACTGCTGCCTTGTTGGTAGCCATGAACTGAAAAGCGTGCACCTTATATTTAAGTAGGTGGAAAACGACAATCAGTAATAGGAAGCCTGCCAGCACAATCCCGTTGACAGGCCAGCGGAAGGCATCCCATACCACAGGGCCGATGCTCAGTTGGAGCATCAGTCCTGCCAATATCAGTCCCCCTCCAATCAGGAAACCTTCTTTCATTCCATAGGGTTTATTCCACATCCTGCTTTCTCTTCTTGGCTGCAAAAGTACGAAAAAATCTTGAACTACAGAGTATGACCAGCATAGAAATCACCAGAAATATGCCTGTAATATCATAAAAAGACGGTTGAGAGGCCAGTGTGGTGCCTCCAAACTGACACTGGTATTCCAGCATACGGTCGATATAAGCATCTACATTCTCCCATCTGCCAGCCTCCATCTCCTGTTGGAGACGGGGGAATACCTCGCGGATGTATTTCTGATGTTCTGCGCCCAGCGATGCCGGCAGTGCGTCGGCAGGGGCATACCAGACGATGGTGCCGTCGGCCTCATGGTGTGGAAAGAGCCGCAGCGACTGCCAGTTATCATCACGCATAAGGAACTCTACGAAGAGTTGCTCACTGGTAAGGCTGTCGCTTGGCTCCACCACCCGTCGGGCATGGGCGCTCAGCGGCATGATGCTCTCTCCGTCGTTAATCAAGAGCTGACAGAAATGGGCTGCTTGTTCGTTATTCATATACTTTCTACGAATTTTACGATAGCATGACGGTCTTCCTTGGGCAGGTTATAGAATTTTTCTGTTGCACGATAGGCCTGCGACTGCTTAGAGTAGCCGTGCCACATGATGGCCTCGGTGACCGAGCGAGCCCTACAGTCGTGCAAGCGATCATCAGCACCCGTCAGACGGCGACTCAAGCCACGTCCCCAGAGCGGTGTGGTGCGACACCAACCCGTACGAATGTCGTTCTGCATAAACAGCCGATGCTGCACCATATCCGTATAGGGCCAGATGGTCTGGTTGGGATATTTCGGAAGGAGTTTCGTGTAGTCGCCATCCTTGACCAGCCCGTTGGCATCAGCATAAGCCTTTGTCGCAGCATCCACCCACATATTGTCGGCACCCGTCTTCCACGAAGGACGATGGCACTGGGCACAGCCAATCTCAGAGAAGAGTTGTTTGCCACGCTGCACCTCAGAGCTATTCAGATTGCGTGCAGCAGGCACAGCCAAGCCACGGTGCCATACCATGAACTGATAGTACTGCTTGTCGCTCATCTCGTCCTTGCTGTTATAGGGAGCACCCTGATACAGGTACTTGTCGAAGGTCTCCTTCTTACCTATATTATTACACGAGAGGATCTCGTTGACGCGAGCCTTGATACCCTCGTCCGTACCATCGGCATAGTAAGGATACAGCGAGCTCAATGGCGACGAGCCGTGCGACTTGATGTAGCTGATTACCTCGGGGTCTTCACTTTGAGCCTTGGCCCAGGCTGGTGTGGTGTACAGGAAATGACGGTCGGAACGCGTCACGTTGGTGATGTTCCAAATGGCGTTGGCACCAGCACCGTCTTGCAGCGTACCACGCGTCATCGCATAGGTAAAACGCTTCAAGGGGCCATGCGTACCATGAAAAGTCCCCGTGTTGTTATAGCCTGCACTATAGTAGGCAGAAGCCTTAAAGGTGCCTGTCTCCTTGTCCCACATATTAGGATTCATGTCCACGAAGCGCGCCTCCGAGGCCCATTGCTTCTCGATATCCTCATCGGGGATGGCATCAAGCAGACCTGTACCATAGATGCCGATGGTCGATTCCAAGCGCACCTCATAGTCTGATGGCAGAGGAGTGGTATTGAAAGCTGTCTGTGGGATGGTTACCTCTGGATAGATCAGTGCATACTGCTCGCCATCAGGAAAGGTCATGGGCAGTCCGCTGGGCATCGCCTCGACGTTCTTCCACTGAATCTGAATTTGATTCTCATCGATAGGCGCTTTAAAGGGTGTCATCGCCTGTGTCTGAGGCATACCCGTCACCTCGCTGATATAGCCGGACGACTCGGTGGTATAGCGCACGCCGTCAGAAGTAAAAGCCTCTTGCGGATGATAGATGACCAGCAGATAACCGTTACCCACCGTGTTGGCACGATACTCCGTCTGACGCTTACCGTGTCCATAACCAGGATGACAGGCAATACAACTGCTGCGAACCCATGCCGGACCGAGGCCCTTACGGGGTGCCTGGTCGATGGTGTAGAGATGTTCGAAGAAGTCCTCGCCCACATTGAAGTCCTCCTCCATGCCACTGATGCTAGCCAGAGCAGGGGCAGGTGCCGAATAGCTGGCCTTTTCTGTGGTACCCAACTCACCGCCAGGAAACCATTCCTCGGCGGTAAAGTTACCTGTGGCCTTGCCAAACACCTCATCTGCAGGTGTCAACTGACCCAGGTTCTCGACAGTCGTACTGTCTTCATCGGAACATGCTGACAGCACAGTGGCTGCCAGCATGGTCACGATGGTTATTCGTGATAATTTGTTCATAAGAGACATAGTTTATTCTTCCGTAGTTGATTCCCAGTTGGTGGGGTCGTCGAAGTTTTTGTTCCAGATTACGCTGCAATACTTCACGAAAGGTGAAGGCATCCCACCAATCTTATTGATGGCGCTATTGAAGGCATCTTCTACAGAAGCGTTCATCACTGTCTGTCCCACAGCAGCAAAGAAACTGTGGAAACTACCCTGAGCAGCATTGCCATCGAGCGAACCCAGCCACACATTACGGATACTACGGATGTTGTCCTGGAAGTCAGTAATGGAGTTGTAACTATAGGGCGACTCCACATAGGCGATGTCGCCATTGGTGAAGGGGTTGGCAATCTTCGCTGTACCCACCTCATTACAGATGGCCACGCACGAGCCCTCGTCGTCACTCAGTACCTGAGCAATGGCATCCTTCAGCGAGGGGAAGGTACTCTTCGAGCCTGCGATGCCTGCCTTGGTAAGGTTCTCGCCATAACTTAGTCCGTTCTCAGTCTGATAGCTCAGACCAGCAGCCTTGACCACAGCCACGCGCTCGGCGTTCTTCTCGCCTTCCCAGGCTACCTGCAACTGGAAGCAACGTTCCTTCAGGAGTTTGCACACCTGCTGGGCGTACTTCAACTCATCGGCTCCGCTGACGCTCTCAAAGTTCTTATAAGTATCATTTCCCTGCAACTCGCTCACCTTGCGGTTCTGACCATTGCGGAAGAGGATGAACTCTAGGGCGTGGAAACCCAAGATGGTTGACTCGTCTTCAATCTCGGCTGTCATGCCGCCCTTGAAATAGTCGAGCAACTCAGCACGATCCAAGGGCCATGAGTCGATAGTGGGGTCAATGCTGAAATCCGATGCTGCACCACCCAAGAAGGCCTCTGAGCGCTCCCAGTGCTGACGGGCTGCCTTAAAGTCGGCACAAGCTTTTTCAATCTGAGCCTGTGTGATGGTGCTCACGGTGAGTCCGTTGAGCGTCTTCTCCAAGTCCTCCACATCATCAGCCAGATCAGTATAGGTAGGTACGATGACGTTGTTCACCAGATTGGTAAGCACCTGACGCAGAGCTGTCTCTTGCGCCTCAGTAAGTTGCGCTTTGGCGATAGCCTCATTAGCACTTCCCAATGCGGTCACAGTCTGGTCGCAAGCATCGATAGCCCCATTGCCGTAGGTGCGGTCTTTGTACGAGTTTTCAGACTGGCTGTTGTCGTTGTCATCACTACTACATGATGTAAATGTCATTGCGCCCATCATCAGCGCCATAGCTAGAATAAATTTCGTTTTCATTTGCTTGATTTTTACATTTTATCATTATTACATTTTTACATTTTACAGAAAGAATCCCTCATATGCCACGCTGATGTTCACCGCCGGCTCGTCGTTGTAGGCATTCTTCAGGAAGCGCTTCGAGAATTCCGCCTTGACCACCACCTCGGGCAAGGGGAAGTAGTTCACGCCTACGGCCATGCGTTTCACAGCGGTGTAGTTATAGTTGATACCTTTGGTAGGCGAGGCGTAGGGGTCGTATTGCTCATAGCGTCCGAAGAGATAGAAAGCCCCCCTCTGGCTCCCCCTATAGGGGGAGGAAGGATACAAAAGTGACATGATATCGTAACCGGCTTCGATACCTACTGCGTATGCATTCTTGCTGACGAAAGCCGAGTGATGATAGGGGGACTTCTTATTGATGCGGTTATAGAGGTACTTCAGTTGTTCCGCATCGCCCAGGTATCCGTAATCGGCCTGTCCACGTACTATCCAGTTGTGACCACGATAGGTGAAGTCGACAGCACCTAGGGCTACTGTACCCTTGTAGGTCTCTTCCACACCAGCGGCATTGCGCGGATAACTATTACCAATGGATTGACAATAATAGCCCGACACACCAATGCGAAGGCCACGAATGCTGTAGTTGTCGAGGCGCAGGGCTACACCATAGTTATTGGCCACATCGTATTCCAAAGGCGACTTCGAGCCGTTTTTTATCCAGTTTGTGTTGGTGAAGCCATCGGCATTGAGGCCAGCCAGGAGTTGCGCTTCATAGCGGAAATCCTTGTAGCGACCGAAGAATGAGGCGCCAGTCTGATGCCAAGTCGATGGCATGATGGTATTCTCGCCCTCAGGACGATAGACGGTAAAGAAATTGGTGGGCTCGTGGTGAGCGTTATTCAGTCCTACAGGCACCACGATATGACCGAAACGCAGGTTGGCAGCACGGCCGAAGGACTTCTGAATCCAAAACTGCTCCAGCTCTACCTCGCCACCCTTTTCAACCTCCTGTTCCCATTCACCGCCTTCCTCGTCTTCTTTCTCATAGGCCAGTCCGTTGCCACCATGTTCAAACTCAATCTCCGTGCCGAAGGTCCAGCCCTTGCCGAAGTCGTAACCCAGATAAATCACAGCATGCGGCAAATCGAACTTGCCGTGCGAGGGATCATTTTTGTGTTCCTCAGGCTGCGAATAACGACTCACGTGATCAGAATAAAAATTCCTACTATAGGTCACCTCACCATAGCCACCTACGCTCAGTCGGCTGTCGCCTTGGTGGTTAAGCACGCTGTCGCCTGCATTCACCTGTGCCTGAGCAGTCAGCATCATGTTGACAAAAGTTATCAAACAAAAAAACTTCTTCATCTTTTTACCTTTTAGCTCTTTTTCTTTTAAAGCGCTGCAAAGGTATGGCGAATCTGGGGGGTTGCCAATACCTAAAAATGATGAAACCGCCATTTACCGCTTATCGCTTATCACTTTTCACTTCAAAAATACCTACTTGTGATTATTGCACAGGTCAGAAAAACTGCCTACCTTTGCACCCAGTAATCAAAAGTTGGTATGAAGAATCAGAAAATGTATGAGTCGGATGACAAGATGATCTCGCTCATCCGCGATAATTACGACCTGTTGCAGTCGCTGGGCAGTTTCGGCATCAGCCTGGGCTTCGGTGACAAAACAGTAAAAGAGACTTGTGAGGATAACAACGTAGACACCTATACTTTCTTGGCAGTCGTCAATTACACGATTAATGGCTCTGGCGAATTTGAAAATGATGAAAAGATCAGTGTACCCACGCTTCTACACTACCTTGAGGCCTGTCATTCCTATTTCCTTGACTTCCAGCTGCCTTATATCCGCAGGGAGTTGGCAGAGTCGCTCAACGAAAACGACTCGCTGGCGCGTTTCATCCTTCGTTTCTATGATGAGTATGCCCACGAAATACGTCGCCACATGAAATACGAGCAGAAAACGCTGTTCCCCTACGTGCAGTCACTGATAGACGGACATCCTGCTCCAGACTATAATGTAGAGACTTTCTCGAAGCATCATGGCGCTACCGACAAGAA
>CAZIKA010000114.1:0-8516 GCA_964539705.1 uncultured Prevotella sp.
AGCCACTCTCCGCAGAATATCATATAGGGCTTGCCGTCGCTATCCTTCCAATAAGTGCCGTCGAGTGTGGGGCGGTTGGCGGGTAGGTAAGTAGCATCACCGAATGCACGATAGGGTCCCATTGGATTGTCAGCACGGAGCACCTGCGAAGCGCGTCGCTCGATAACATTGCCACGAACGGTATCTATTTTTACTTCTTGGTTTGTAAATGTTGCGAAGTAGTAGTACCAGCCATCGCCCGTTTGATGCAACTCGGCTGCCCATATCATGGGGCGCGGCCCCATCCATGAGTCGGCCTCGAACTCCGTCACACGGAATGGCCCCTCCCATAGCTTCAAGTCTGCCGAGCGCCATATCATGCCGCCTGTCCCCGTCATGTAATACATCTTCGTTTTCTGGTCAGCCAGAATTGCCGGGTCGCTCAGGCGTATAGAGTCCAGAGGCACGTTCTTACGAATACGAATACCGCGTTGTGCCGATACCGTTAAAAGGCTAATGGTGGCAAGCAGACAGGTAAAGAGAAACCTTCTCATAGTTCTAGGGTTGTTAAGTCAGTTGGTTATTCGTTTGCAAAGATACAATTTTTTTTTTGATTCAGAATATTTCGCCCCTTTTTTCTGTTTAAAGGAATGTGATTATCGTTCTCTCCGGTCGTTGTTCCCCCACTTCTTGTCGTAGCGTCCCTCGGTGTCCCAATTGTCGTGCTATATCCCGTTGTGAAATACGTTTCATATTGATTCCTTTTCCCCTACAAAATTACTCTTTCTTACGGAATTGATTGCGCAACAAATATTGAAAATGTTGCGCAATGCGTTGCGTTTTTATTTTGTCGGTTTTATGAAATCTTTAATGGTGTTGTTGCTTCTTTCAGCCATGCTTGTTCGTCGGGTGTGAGGTGGGGCGACAGGCGTTCGTAGACCATCTGGTGGTAATCGTCAAGCCACTGACGCTCCTCTGGTGTTAGCATCTCGATAATGATAGGAGTCTTGTCGATAGGACAGAGCGTGAGCGACTCGAACTGGAGGAATTTCCCGAATTCGGTCTCCATATATGGTACGATGAGCAGGGTGTTCTCTGTGCGTGCACCATACTTGCCTGGCAGATAGATGCCGGGTTCATCGGTGATAGTCATACCAGCTATCAGTGGGGCGGGTTTCCATTCCATGCGGAACTGATGAGGTCCTTCGTGAACGTTTAGGTAGGTGCCCACACCATGACCCGTACCGTGCAGATAGTTCAGTCCCTCGCGCCACATATCCTTGCGTGCCAGGATGTCTATCTGGGTACCACTGCTGCCACTGGGAAACTTACACAGTTCTATCTGGATATGTCCCTTGAGCACCAATGTGTAGATTTTCTTCTGTTCATCTGTAATAGGGCCTAACGCAATCGTTCTTGTGATGTCAGTAGTACCATCCAGATACTGTGCACCACTATCCAGCAACAGCAGTCCTTCTGGCTTCAAGGGAATGTCGGTCTCGGGTGTCGCCTCATAGTGTACAATAGCACCGTGAGCCTGATAACCAGCTATCGTGTCGAATGAGATATCACGGTATAGGGGCTGTTCTGCTCTGAGTGAAGTCAACTTCTTATCGATACTGATCTCCGTCTGTCCACCAGCCTCTACTGCAGGCTTCAGCCACTTCAGGAATTTTACTAACGCGATACCGTCTTTGATCATCGCCCTGTGGAATCCTGCAATCTCCGTCTTGTTCTTCACGGTCTTCATGCGCTTCACAGGCGATTCCGCTTCGATAATCTCCCTACTTACTTTCTTATAAAGACTATAGTTTACCTCATCGGGGTCAAGCAGGATGTTATACTCGAAATAGTCCTTGAGTCCTTTCCCTACGTTCTCGTAATCATCTACCGTGATGTTCTCTGCTTTCAGATAAGCTAACACCTCTGGTGTCAGTTTTCGCTGGTCAACATAGAGTGTCGTCGTAGTCGATGAGATCAACAGATAACTCACGAACACTGGGTTGCAGTGAACGTCGGAACCTCGCAGGTTCAGCGTCCATGCAATATCATCGAGGGCAGACATCAGCATTCCGTCTGCGTGTTGCTGGCGCAATGCTCTGCGGATACGACTGAGTTTGTCGTGTGTTGTCTCGCCTGCATATTCTAATGGAAAGAGCTCTACAGGGTTCAATGGGATATCAGGACGCTCTGTCCAAATCTGAGCTAATGGATCCAGATTGGTGCGAAGGGTGATACCTCCCTGATGGCGCAAATCGCCTATCAACTCCTTCACAGAGTTTGTGGAGTTAACCATGCCGTCAACGCCTACCTCGGCACCAGCCTCACATTCTTTCCCTAGCCATTCGGCAATAGTGGGTGTGCCTTCTATCTTCAGTTTCATCAGTTGAAACTCCGTACCCTTCAGCTGCTCTTCGGCAGCGATGAAATAGCGGGAGTCGGTCCATAGGGCAGCACTGGTCAAGGTGACGACAGCAGTTCCTGCCGAGCCATTGAATCCACTGATAAACTCACGCCCTTTCCAATGATCAGGAATATACTCTCCCTGATGCGGATCTGTGCTGGGGAAAATGAATGCTGCTAGGTGTTCGCGACGCATCACCTCGCGCAGAGCTTCTAATCGTTGGGCTATTGTCATAGTTTTAATTGCGTTATTACGATATATCGTTATTACGTTAAAATTATCCCCCAATAACAACCTTCATCCCGTGTGCCTCTAATTGCTTTTTGCAGCGTTGCAAGGTCTCTTCTGAGGGTGCTGTCATAGGATAGCCTTTCGGGTTGAAAGTGCTTCCCATTCTGCGATGTTTGTCCATGCCCACATCGTGATAAGGGAGGAGGTGAATGGTGAATGGTGAATGGTGAAGGGTGAAGGGTGAAAGGAAATTCGCTGTGGCTTCGATATTCTCCTCATCAGCATTGATGCCCTCGATAAGTGGGATGCGGATGGAGAACGGAGCGTTGCGCTCTGCCAGATGGCGGATATTTTCTAGTATCAGTTCGTTACCCACCCCCGTATAGAGTCGGTGCTTTTCGCTGTCCATGAGTTTCAGGTCAACGAGGAACAGCTCGCACTCTTCTGCGATGGCATCCACAACCTCACGGGAGGCATATAGTGTGGTGTCAACGGTGCGATGAAAACCGCGTCGGCCTAACTCCTTCAGAACCTCCAGAGCATAGTCGGCATGCATCAGTGGCTCTCCACCACAGAGTGTTACGCCGCCACCACTATCTTCCATGATGTCACGCTCTTTTTCTATCTCTGCCATCAGTGCCTCCATCGTGTATGCCCGTCCACATATCTCACGAGCCATCGTGGGACAGTCGTCCACCGTGAAGCCTTTCTCCAAGCAAGTACCACAACGAATACATTTCGATTGCTTGAACAGTTCCTGTGGCTCTGGTGACCAACTCTCGGGGTTATGGCACCAGACACAACGCAACGGACATCCCTTCAAAAAGATGGTTGTCCGTATGCCTGGCCCATCGTTGATGGCATACCGCTTAATATCGAAGATGAGGCTAGAGGTCATCGTTTTCCGTTCGTGCTATGATTTCGTTCTGCAACTGTTCGGTCATATCATTGAAGTAGTCGCTGTAGCCAGCCACGCGAACCAGCAAGTCGCGATATTCCTCAGGATGCTTTTGGGCATCGTGAAGGGTGGCTGTATCCACGATGTTAAACTGGATATGATGACCGCCAAGCTTGAAATAGGTACGAATCAGCGAGGCCAACTTTTTCTGGTCTTCTTCGCGCTTCAGCAGTTGGGGCACGAAACGTACGTTTAATAGCGTTCCGCCACTTTTCGTCTGGTCGAGCTTTCCTAATGATTTGATGACTGCCGTAGGTCCATGACTGTCGCTTCCGTGAGCTGGTGATGTGCCGTCGCTGATGGCGAAATGAGCCAGACGACCGTTGGGCGTAGCGCCGCAAACACTGCCAAAGTAGTTGTGACAGGTGGTCGAGAGCATATTCAGTTGCGTCTTGCCGCCTCGGGTGTTGGGTCTGCCTTCGATAGCCTTTACCAAGTCATCATATACCCTTACGGCAATCGTATCGGCATACGCATCGTCGTTACCGAAGAAAGGTGTGTGGTTGCGGATATATTGGCGCATCACCTCATTGTCTCCCCAGTTGTTCTTGCATGCCTCCAGTATCTCGTCCATCGTGTAGCGCTTATCCTCGAATACATGCTTCTTGAGCGTGGTGAAGCAGTCAGTGATGGTGCCCAGACCCGTACATTGAATATAGGTGGTGTTGTATCGTGCACCTCCGCTGTAGTAATCCTTTCCTTTCTCTATGCAGTCGTCTATGTAAAGACTGAGGAATGTTGCTGGGGCATAGAGCGAGAACATACGCTCGATGTAGTTGTTCACGCTAAGCTTCAGGTTCACGAAATACACCATCTGCTTGTGCCACGCCTCGTAGAGTTCCTCGAAGGTCTTAAAGGAACGTGGATCGCCCGTCTCCAATCCCAGTTTCTTGCCTGTCTGCGGGTCGATACCATTATTCAGCGTAATCTCCAGTATCTTTGGGGTGTTCAGATAGCCAGTCAACAGATAGGCCTCTTTTCCGAACGCACCTACCTCGATACATCCGGAACAGCCGCCTTCGCGTGCATCTTCCAAAGTCTTTCCTTCGCGTACCAATTCTTGGATATAGGTGTCAGGATTGAAGATGCTGGGGTAACCGTGTCCCTGACGAATCACCTTGATACCTTCCAATAGGAACTCATCGGGGGTGTTCTTGGCGATATGGATGCTGAGGCCGGGCTGCAACTCGTGCAACTCCTCCTGAATCTCCAATATCATATACGAGAGGTCATTTGTGGCACTCTCTCCGTTGCGGTCTACGCCACCTATATTAATATTCGTGAAGTCATTATAGGTGCCACTCTCCAATGCCGTGACTCCCACCTTTGGAGGCGCTGGCTGGTTGTTGAACTTAATCCACAGACACGACAGCAGTTCCTTGGCTTGGTCGCGGGTTAGCGTACCCTCCTGTAGTCCCTTCTCGTAGAAAGGCCACAGGTGCTGGTCTATATGTCCTGGGTTCATGGAGTCCCATCCGTTCAACTCCGTTACTGTACCCAGATGTACGAACCAATACATCTGAATAGCTTCCCACAAATCACGAGGTGCGTGAGCTGGCACCCAGCGACAGACGTCGGCAATCTTTTCTAATTCCTTCTTTCGTTGCGGGTTTTGCTCTTTCTCTGCCATTTGCCCTGCCAATTCCGCATGACGCTCTGCAAAGAGAATAGCCGCATCACACGAGATGGCCATAGCTTCCAGTTCCTGCTGCTTATCGGTAGCTTCTGGGTCGTAGATATAATCCAGTTCGCTGATGCGCTTCTCGATGCGCGCTTTCACGTCCAGCAAACCCTCATGATACATCTTCCCGTCCATTGCCGTATGACCAGCAGCACGCTGTTCCATGAACTCCGTGAAGACTCCAGCATGATAAGCCTCTTCCCACTCTTTTGATACATGATTGAAGATGCGCTCGCGCTGCGTCTTTCCCTGCCAATATGGAATCACCTCGCGTTCATAAGTATCTATATCCTCCTGACTGATGGTGTAGCGTTGCAACTCACGCTCATTCAGCGTGTGCAGGTCTTCCACTGAGTGACAGGTCAGTTCGGGAAACGTGGGCACCGCTTTGGGCAGAGGTCCGCGCTCGCCTACTATCAGTTCGTCGTCACCGATATAAAGTGTCTTCTTCTTGCATATCTCGTAGAAATTACGGGCTCTCAAGATGGCGATGGGCATTGTGCCATAATTCTCTTTATAGAAAGCAGTTTCTATGAGGGCACGCTCAATGCTCAGTGTCGTTGGCGTGTCGAAGTTCTGCTGGCGCAGACGCTTGATGCGGTCGTTCATGCCGCCATTGTTTTCTGGATATTTAATGTTGTAGTTCATATGCTTCTTTTTGCTTGATATACTTCTTCTATGCTCATGGGCTTCTTGATGGTTCCTAATAGGCGGGCGCCCTTTTCTGTCATCGCATAATTCAACTCGTTGCGCAGGCCGGTGAAGTCGCGCCAGGGTTTCAATTTGTCGTAGCAGATGAAGTCGCGGAACTGTCCCTCAGCCTCCCATTTGTCCATCAACTCGGGGATGAAATAGATGCCGGGCTCAACGGTAAACACAAAACCAGGCTCCAGCGGACGGGCTAGTCGCAGCGACTTGAAACCGAACTGCGTGCTTTTCACCTGTCCCTCGGCATAGCCCACATACTGTTCACCCAGGTTCTCCATGTTATGGACATCGAGGCCCACCATGTGTCCCAGTCCGCAGGGGAAGAACAGGGCGTAGGCACCACATTCGGCAGCTTCTGCTGGGTCGCCCTTCATCAGTCCCAGTTCCTTCATGCCGCGAGCTATCTCCGTGGCGGCGGCGATATGAGCTTCACGGAAGGGCACACCCAGTTGCAGCTTGTCTACTGCGGCATAGAAACTGCGCAGATGGATATTGTAGACCTCTGCCTGACGATCCGTGAACTTCTCGCCTACAGGCATCGATGACGACAGGTCACCAGCATAATGGCTCTTCGTCTCTGCACCAGCATCAAGCAGGAAAATGTCACCCTCGTTCAACTGGTGTATGAAACCATGATTATGCAGTACCTGTCCTTGTACAGTAGCGATGGTGGGGAAAGCCAGGGCATTTCCGTGCCGACAAGCCACCTCCTCTACCGCTGCTGCCACCTCACTCTCATGGATGCCTGGACACACGGTACGATAGGCGGCAAGGTGCATTTCTGTGCTTAAGTCAACCGATTCCTCAATCAGCTGAATTTCCTCGTCATCTTTATAATTGCGCTGACTGACAATGGCTTTTATGAAGGGCACACTGGCTTTGTCGGCTTGTGCAGCAGGCTCTATGCCGAGCAGTTCCCACAACCATACCTTGTGATCACCGCGATAGGGAGGCAAGAAATGAATGGGCTGACTCTTGGAGCGCGCCTTGTCGATATAGTTTTTGAGCTCATTCAAGGGTAATACCTCACTGATACCAGCCGGCTCACATTTATCACGAAGCGATGGCTGTATGCCAGTCCAGACAATGTCGTCAATGGTCAACTCGTTGCCAAATACAATCTCCTTGTCTGCATCGATATCAATGATAGCAGCCAGAGCAGGATAGTCGAGACCAAAGAAGTAGAGGAATGTAGAGTCCTGACGGAAACGATAGGTGTTGTCGGCATAGTTCATGCCTACCTCATCATTACCAAGAAACAAGAGTAGTCCGCTTCCTACGTCTTTCTTCAGACGGGCGCGACGTTTGATATAGGTGTCCTTATTGATTGCCATATTCGTTTATTTTTTTGTGTTTGCTAATCTGCATGTTGGTTTGTGGGAAATATTCGGCCAACAGGTTATACAGGTCAGGGTCGAATATCTGTAGTTCCTCACGTGTGTTACACCAGTTGTGCTTGCCGTCGGGATGGGGCATCTCTGCGTTCACGTTGAACCAGTCCTGCACCGCCTCCGCAAAATACTCCTCCTTGTCGGTCTCACGATAAGTGCCTTTCAGTATGCCCTTTGCTATGGCATTCTCGTAACATTGCTTCAGTCGGGCATCAAAGTCGGGTACAGCCAGCATCAGTCCGATGAGATGGATGCTGTGTGCAAACTCATGGATAAGGATATCCTCAGCATGGTATTTGTCAATCTGATAAGCCAGTATATTCTCCTCGGCACACGAGGTGAGCGGCAGTTCCAGGTCGCCTCCCAGTCCACGGGCTCTGAGGTCCCAATTCAGTGCTGTGTCGTTAATCAGATAATGATGTTCTGGTATATCGGTCGTTCCCTCATAGCGAGCCATGATGGCGATGCGGGTGCCACGAGCCACCATCGAGTCAAGCACGGCCTTTGGCAACATCGACGTCATGGCGTACAACGTGCGGTGGGCAGCCACGAAGGCAGAATCAGGTACGCGCCAAGATGAGATGAGCGGCAGTCCGTTTACGTCGACATATTTCTTATAGAAGGGGTCTAATCCGAGCGAGTCGGGTGGGGTGGTGACAACACATTCTGGTATGTCGAGTGTCTCCTCCTCGACAACCTGTTCCGTCGTGTTTTTGTTGTTCTGACAGGCTGCCATCAACAGCAATCCTGCCAACCATAAAACAAGATGTCTCATTTTAGTCGTAGTATTTTGTAATTTCCAGTTGGCAAAGATACTAAATATTTTGTAATTAGCGATTAAGAAGATGAAAAATTTTCTCTCCATGCGATAAAAACCTCAAACCTCAAACATCCATTCTCAAATCTTTTTCGTAATTTTGCGGCACAAACAAAAATCTTAAATAAATACTTTTTAGAATATGGCATTTTTAACTGACGAGAAATTGGTGATTGTTGGTGCCGGTGGTATGATCGGTTCTAACATGGTACAGAGTGTGCTGATGCTGGGTCTTACTCCTAACATCTGCTTGTATGATATCTATGAGCCCGGTGTTCATGGTGTTTACGATGAGATGTGTCACTGCGCTTTCCCTGGTGCAAACATCTCTTACACCGTTGATGCCA
>CAZIKA010000115.1:0-8178 GCA_964539705.1 uncultured Prevotella sp.
AAGCAATAAGGCAGATAGGCGATGGTAGCCACACCCAGCACCGTGCTCTGCGTCATACCGCAGGTATTCCATGGCACCAATACGCTGGTGACGGTAGCAGAGTCCTCACAGGTGCGACTGAGCAAACGAGGCTCGTAACCTTTTTGCTGATACACATTCTGAAACATGTTGGCCGTGAGCACAATGCTGATAAACTGATCACCCGTAGCGATATTCAGGAAAAGACCCGTGCTGGCTGTAGAAGCTACCAGTCCTACCCTACTCTTCACCCAACTGATAACCACACGCGTGAGACTCTCAATCATACCGCTGGCTACCATCCCTGCTCCGAAACACATCGCACAGATGATGAGCCAGATGGTGTTAAGCATCCCCGTCATACCGCCTGTTGACACGAGCTCATTGAGTTCGGCATTGCCCGTATCAACAGCCGTTGCGCCGTAATAGGTAATGGCAAGTCCCTTGATGAGTGCAGAGGTCTCGCCCAGTTGGGAGAGGTCGGAGGGAGCGCCAATCTGTATCAGAAGGTGTGGCTGGAGAATGAGTGCGGTAACGCCAGCCATCAGGGCGGACAGGAACAGTACGATAACAGAAGGAATACGGCGGGCTATCAGGAATGCCGTGAGCACAGGCACTAACAGCGTCCACAGCGAGATATTAAAAGTAGCAGCCAGTCCATGCGTAAACTGACTGACATGAAGCACATCGTCGCTACCCTTGCCAAAACCTATCGCTGCAAAGATGATAAGCGTCAACAGAAAGGCCGGCATCGTGGTAAACATCATATAACGGATATGGGTGAAGATGTCCACACCCGTTGATGACGAAGCCAATATCGTAGTATCGCTCAAAGGCGACATCTTATCACCAAAATAGGCGCCAGAAATAATAGCTCCCGCCGCCATCGCCTCGTTGATATCCAGCGCATGACTGATACCCAACAATGCTACGCCAATCGTAGCAATCGTAGTCCACGAACTGCCTGAGAGCAACGATACCAGCGCACAAATCAGACAGGCACATACCAGGAAGAACTGAGGCGAGAGTAATTGTACACCATAATATATTAAGGTAGGAACGATGCCGCTCACCATCCACGAGCCTGCCAGCATACCCACAGCAAGGAGAATCAGAATCGTAACGGCTACGCCACCCAGCGTCTTCTCTATCTGCTGTTCAAAGGCTTTCCAAGGCACACGATAGAAGACCATCGAGATAAACACACATACGGCAAGGCCCATCAACAGGGCTATCTGACTGCCACCACTCAGCGAATCGCTGCCAAACAGCGCGATAATCAGAGCCAACAGGCCTATCAGCACCACCAAGGGGATGGCTGATACAAGTGGATGAGGAAGTCGTTTCATTGTCTATCTTAGTCTTTTGCCTGCAAAGATACACTTTTTTATTCAATTCTTAATTCTTAATGCTTAATTCTTAATTAAATTTATTAACTTTGCACTCACTATGCCACAGGAACAATCACAGATTCGCGAACGGCAACGCATAGACCTGCGTGAGCCGCCACGCTATAAGGTGACCATCCACAACGATGATTTCACCCCAATGGACTTCGTCGTGAAGATACTGACGCAGGTATTCTTCAAACAGCCTGCTGAGGCAGAGAGGCTGATGCTGCAGGTACACCACTCGGACAAGGCCGTTGTGGGCATCTATACCTACGACATCGCCGTATCGAAAGTACAGAAGGCCACCAGCATGGCACGTAGCGAGGGATTCCCCCTGAGGCTGACTTACGAACCCGATTAAAGGAGAATATGGGAGATATCAAACTGACTGACAGGCTGAACGAGCTGTTTCAGGACTGTATAGAACTCTGCAAACAGCGACGATACGAATTCATCACACCCGAGGTGGTGCTCTACGAGCTGCTCTCCGAGGATGTGTTCTGCTCGGTGATTGATTTCTACTGCGATATCGCAGCACTACTGGACGAGGTAGAGACAAAGCTGGTGGAGAACGGATTCGTACCGTATGACGTAGAGTATGAACTGATGCCATCGGAACAATATACACAACTCATGGGACAGGCCTCGCTACAGGTTATATCCAGTAGCGCCCAGGCACTGGACATCCCGCATGTCGTGGTGGCGATGCTTCAGTTGGAGAACTCATGGGCCGCCTATCTGCTGAAGAAGCACCTGAACGATGACGAATCTAGCTTTATCAGCGACATCGTGTCGACCTACGAAGAGGCCGACTTCCTGGATCAGCAGGAGGAGGGAGAAGAGCATTCAGAAGAGGCGGGAGGCTGGCGACGACTGGTGACCTGTATGAACGATGTGCTGGATCAGAAGAATCCGCTCATAGGACGCGAGGCAGAACTGGAACGTACCATTCAGGTGCTCTGTCGCAGGGATAAGAACAACCCGTTGCATGTTGGAGAGCCTGGCGTAGGAAAGACGGCTCTGGTCTATGGTCTGGCTGCTCGCATTAATAGCGGCGACGTGCCTGAACGACTGAAAGGCAGTAAGATCTATATGCTCGACCTGGGCACCATGCTGGCTGGTACGCAGTATCGAGGTGATTTCGAGAAGCGCATCAAACAGGTGATGGATGGTGTCTCAGGCGAGAGCAATAACAACATCGTCTATATCGACGAGATACATAATATGGTGGGCGCTGGTGCTGTAGGCGAGAGTTCTATGGATGCCTCAAATATGCTGAAGCCCTATCTGGAAAGGGGCGATCTGCGCTTCATCGGTTCTACGACGTATGAGGAATACAACAAGTATTTCTCACGCTCCAAGGGACTGGTACGCCGCTTCCAACAGATTGACATTCTGGAGCCCAGCATCGAAGAAACAGTCAATATCCTGATGCAGCTACGTCCGAAATACGAGGCGTTCCATCAGGTAGTCTATGAGGACGAGGCCCTACGCTATGCCGTAGAAGCCAGTGCGAAATACATCAACGACCGCTTCCTGCCCGATAAGGCTATCGACCTGATTGATGAGGCAGGAGCGAGCCTAGAGGTGAGAGGTGAGAAGGAAGAGGTGAGAGCCGTTACCCAAGCCCTTATCTCCGAGGTCTTGGCAAAGACTTGCAAGATAGATGTGGCAACGAAGGACAATGAGAACGAGAAGCTCTCAACCCTCAACGCTCAACTCTCATCTCAGATATACGGACAGGACGAGGCTATCCGTCAGGTGGTTGAAGCGGTACAGATGTCGAAAGCAGGATTGCTGGACGACAACAAGCCTACGGCATCACTCTTGTTCGTAGGTCCTACCGGTGTAGGAAAAACTGAGGTGGCTCGTGTCTTGGCAAAAGAGTTGGGCATCGAACTGCTTCGCTTCGACATGAGTGAATATACGGAGAAGCACACGGTAGCCAAACTCATTGGCTCGCCTGCGGGTTATGTAGGCTATGAGGATGGTGGTTTGCTGACAGATGCTATCCGAAAGACACCCCATTGCGTGCTGTTGCTCGATGAGATAGAGAAGGCGCATCAGGACATCTATAATATCCTGCTACAGGTGATGGACTATGCCAAGCTGACGGATAACAAAGGGCGCAAGGCTGACTTCCGTAACGTGATTCTCATCATGACATCAAACGCTGGTGCTCAGTTTGCCGGACAAGCCAACATCGGTTTCACGGGCAACGTGAGTCGTGGTGAGGCAATGCTGAAACAGGTCAAGAAGACCTTCAAGCCGGAATTCATCAATCGTCTCTCTGGTACTGTTGTTTTCAACGATATGGATCGTCAGATGGCAACGCTAATCCTAAGGAAGAAACTACGCGAGTTACAAGAGAAACTGACTGCCAAGAAGGTGGAGATGACACTCAGCGACGAAATGTTCAATGCCCTATTAGAAGAGGGATTCACACGCGAATACGGTGCCCGCGAGATGGATCGCGTCATTAACCAACGACTAAAGCCTCGACTGATGCGCGAGATCCTCTTCGGTAGTCTGAAAGAGGGAGGACAAATCACGATATGATTTTCCAATTAGACGACGAACTATGGTTCCCAGACCCTCGTCTGGCTGATGACGATGGATGCCTGGCAGTAGGCGGCGACCTGAGTGTTGATCGCTTACTGTTGGCATATCAGTACGGCATCTTTCCCTGGTATTCGTTTCGTGATAACGAGGAACCTGTGTGGTACTGTCCTCATGAGCGTTTCGTCATTTTTCCTAATGAGATACATATCTCCCACTCCATGCGTACCCTGCTGAATAAGAAGAAATACACCTTCAGCCTGAATCAGGACTTTGAAGGCGTGATTCACAACTGTAGTAGGTTACGTTATGAGGAGGAAGGCGCCTGGCTGGGTGAGGATATCATCCGTGCCTATACGGAACTACACCGACAGGGCTTTGCCGCCAGCGTAGAAGTATGGGAAGGCGAGAAACTCGTAGGCGGACTCTATGGCGTGAATATCGGATCAGCCTTCTTTGGTGAGAGTATGTTCTCGCTGGTGCCCAGTGGCTCGAAACTAGCCCTCATCCATCTTGCCAAAACAATGCAGGAACTGGACGGAACGATTATTGACTGCCAACTAAAAACCGCCCATCTGGAATCGATGGGCGGCAGGTATATCAGTTACGATGAGTATCTGAAGCTTATTTCTTCTTAGATTTGCTAGACTTGCTAGACTTGCTAGTCTTACTAGTGGTACTAGTAGTCTTTGGCTTATAATATTTCAAAGCCTCAGGCATCCATTTCTGAATATCACTGATACGCTGGGCATCAGAGGGGTGATCGCTGAACAGACCGCCGCTACCGCTACTCTGGGCTGCCATACGCTGCCAGAAAGAGACGGCTACCTGAGGATCATAACCTGCCATTGCAGCAAAGATCAGACCCATGTGGTCAGCCTCACTCTCCTGCTTGCGAGAGAAACCAGAGGTCCATAAAGCACCACCCAGTTGCTGACCTAAAGCTATAAGCGCCTGTGTCTTCTCACTGGCGCCAGCACTCTGTACCACAGCCCCAAGGATAGCCGTACCGTACTGATTCTTATACTCGTTGCTCAGTCGCTCTGCAGAGTGTTTGGCAACGGCATGGGCTATCTCGTGACCCAGCACGATAGCCAACGAGGCTTCGTCCTGAGTAACAGGAAGCAATCCCTCGTAAACCACAATCTTTCCACCAGGCATACACCACGCATTCACCTGCTTGTCCTGCACCAGATTAAACTCCCAAGCGTAGTTCTGCGTCTCAGCACTCAGCCCGTTAGCATTCAAGTAGCTCACCACGGCATTAGCCAGGTTCTGTCCCACACGCTTCACCATAGCCGTATTAGTACTGTTGGTAGAGGCTTTGGCACTCTGCATATACTGTGAATACTGCTGGTTTGAGAGACTCAACACCTCACCATCACTGACCAGCAAGGTCTGTTTGCGCCCCGTTATGGGCACTGTCGATGTGGTACCGCAGCCAACCAAGATAGCTGCTACCAGCGACATCAAAAGAATCTTTATTGACTTCATAATCGTTTGTTTTGAGTTATTTGAGTGCAAAAGTAATAAAAAAGGAGAGAACAACAAAAGAAAAGACAAAAAAATGCCTCCTTCGCAGGAGGCATCTCATTATACATTTCTAACTTTTTTCTTTTTTACTTCAAACCACGATTGGTCAGTGTGGCGTTGAGCAGTGTCAGATACATCTTATACTGCTTCTCATCGAGGATATAATGCATGTAGCGAACATCCTTCTTCACAGCCTGATCAACCAATTCCTTGCGTTCGTCGGCGTGAGCATAAGCAGCCAGAAGCATATCATTGCAGAATGCAGTGTGAATGTCCTGTACGGCTTCCATCTGATCACTGTTAAGCTCGAGTGTAACAGCCAGTTTACGCATGTTGACTGTCATATCGTAGGCCTCGACGTTCTTTACAGCACTGTTGTTCTCGTTCTCTGCAAATGCCATTGTCATTGTGAACATGGCTACTACCATCAAAACAATCTTTTTCATACTCTTTTTCCTTTCTTTTCTTTACTCGGGACCTTGAGTTTCGTTTCTTTTTTGTTATCCTTTTTAATCTTTAATGTTTAATGTTTAATCTTTTAATGTTGAATGCTTTTGGTCCCTACCTTATTATTATATTGTTATCCTTGTCTCCAGAACGATGAGTTTTCTCGAAACTCTTTGTCCTTTTGACGATGCAAAGGTACGGCGTTTTTACAAATCCGCAATAGTTTTTGCGTACTGTGTGCGATAACAGCCCTGTTTTTTGACTAAAATCAACAAATCATTCTCATTTCTCATTTCTCATTTCTCATTTCTCATTTAATTTGTGTACCTTTGCAGGCGAAATCAGAAAAGGTCATATTATAATGGATAATAAGCAAAACAAGTACATCAGCGTCAGTTATCAACTCTTTACCATTGCTGACGATGGCAAGAAAGAGTTGGTAGAAGAGACCCAGCAGGGCAATCCTTTCACATTTATCACAGGCTTTGGCTTCTCGCTCGACAGCTTTGAACAGCGCATTGTCGATATGCCACAAGGCGAAAAGTTTGAGTTTACCCTCAAACCAGCAGAGGCCTTTGGTGAGTATTTCGCTGAGGGAGTGCACAAACTGCCACGTGAAGAGTTCTTCATTAATGGTAAGTTCGACAGTACCAACATCTTCCCCGGTGCTGTGATTACGATGAAGAACGAAGAGGAGAAGCACTTCATGGTACGTGTGACAAAGGTCGAGGACGATGGCGTAACGCTGGATGCTAACCACCCATTGGCAGGTGAGACCCTCCAGTTCACGGGTGTGGTGCTCGAAAACCGTGAGGCTACCGCTGAGGAGATTCAGCATCTGCTGAACCACATGAGTCACGAGTGTGGCGGATGTGGTGGCTGCGGTGGTGATTGCGGTGGCGACTGTGGCGATGACCACGAATGTGGCGGAGGCGGCTGCGGACACTGCCACCATTAAGCATTGAGCATTAAGCATTGAGCATTGATGAACACGTTTGGAAAACTGTTTACGCTGACCACCTTTGGTGAGAGCCACGGCGCTGCCGTAGGTGGTGTGATTGACGGCATGCCTGCCGGCATTGAAGTCGATTTGGACTTTATTCAGAGCGAACTGAACCGTCGTCGTCCAGGACAGAGCAAGCTGACCACCTCCCGTCAGGAAGGCGATAAGGTGGAGTTGCTCAGCGGTGTGTTTGAAGGCAAGACAACAGGTTGTCCCATTGGCTTCATCGTCCGCAATGAGAACCAGCACTCACAGGACTATGAGAACCTGCGCACCCTGTTTCGTCCCTCACATGCCGATTTCACCTATTATAATAAATATGGTGTACGCGACCATCGTGGCGGAGGGCGTTCATCCGCTCGTATCACCATCAGTCGTGTGGTAGGCGGTGCCTTTGCAAAGCTTGCATTGCGCCAACTGGGTATCAGTATTCAGGCATATACCTCACAGGTAGGCGATATTGCTTTGGAGCGCGACTATAAAAAGTACGACCTCACGCTAACGGAGACCAACGACGTGCGTTGTCCTGACCCAGAGAAAGCCCAGGAGATGGCTACCCTGATAGAACAGGTGAAAGCAGAGGGCGACACCATCGGTGGTGTCATCACCTGCGTCATCAAAGGCTGTCCTGTTGGATTAGGGGAACCGGAATTCGATAAGCTTCACGCCCAACTGGGTAATGCGATGCTGGGCATCAATGCCGTGAAAGGCTTCGAGTATGGCGAAGGCTTCGCTGGCGTCACCCAGCGCGGCTCAGAGCAGAATGATCCCTTCACTGTGGGTCACGGTTTACCCGTGACCACCACTTCCAACCACAGCGGCGGTATTCAAGGCGGCATCAGCAATGGTCAGGATATCTATTTCCGCGTGGCATTCAAGCCTGTAGCTACCCTACTCCGTGAGCAGCAGACCGTGGATTTAGAAGGTAATCCCACTACGTTTACTGCAAAAGGACGCCATGATCCCTGCGTTCTTCCACGTGCCGTTCCTGTAGTGGAAGCAATGGCTGCAATGGTCATTTTAGACAATTATTTATGCTTATCAGCATATAAGCGATAAAGAATATTCGGAAAAAATGCAAAATAAACAGAAAAATCCATTGTCGAATGGATTTTTTTGTTTAACTTTGCAATCGCTATTAAGGGTTTGTGAAAATCCTAATATGCTTTAGTTAAGTCTAGTTTAGTTTTTGTGTTGGTTAAGGGCTGCCGATTGGCAGCCCTTATT
>CAZIKA010000116.1:0-8097 GCA_964539705.1 uncultured Prevotella sp.
ACGTATTCAATTCTCATGGTTCAACGTTCAAAAATGTCCGACCAACATTACGAAGAACCGAGGAATGTGAGTACGTCTATGCTTCATAGGCGTGCCACTTCCTTTCATTTCACTACAAGGGTTTAAATCTTTGGTCGGACGCGAATTCCTGGTTGTAGAGGTGATATGAGAAGCTGGTACGCTTTCTTTGTGCCCCAATGTCAACTTATTGCGAACATAGATTTTAGATTTTTAAAGCGTCCGACCAACTATGCCGAAGAATCTATCCAAGGGCAACTATGCCCATGAGCCATCCGTGTATGGCATCAACGAAATCCTGGCGGAAATCCGCCAGAAGTCACTCACAGAGAAAGAAAAGGGTACAGACTTTGAACGTCTGATGAAACTCTGGTTTCTGACAGACCCTCGCTATTCCAATCTCCAAAACGTTTGGCTTTGGGAGGAATTTCCAGCCCGTAAGGACTTCGGTGGCAAGGACTTGGGAATCGACCTCGTTGCCCGTACTGAGACAGGCGACTATTGGGCCATTCAATGCAAGTGCTATGCCGAGGATGCCCATATAGATAAAGGTGCGGTAGATAGTTTCTTGGCTAATGCCAGCAGAACATTTCTGGACCCAGAGACCTTTCAGACACGAGAGTTCTCCAATCTGCTTTGGGTGCAGACCACTCGTAAGCGTTGGGGTGCCAATGCTGAAGCCGCCATTCAAGGACTGAGTAAACCCTTCAACCGTATATCGCTTTATGACCTCGAAATCTCTGCCGTCAATTGGGAGAAACTGCGTGAAGGTCTATATGGCGAAGATGCCAAACTGCCAGGTAAGCAGCCTCGCCCACATCAGCTGACTGCGATGTCGAAAGCCTACGAATATTTTGTAGAGCAAGGCCATGAAAGAGGTAAGTTGATTATGGCTTGCGGAACGGGTAAGACCTATACATCGCTGAAAATCATGGAACAGATGACGGACAAGAATGCCTTCGTGCTTTTCCTTGTGCCAAGTATCGCGCTTTTAGGCCAGACACTTAATGCCTGGATGGCTGACAAGCAGGACGAGATGCGTGCCGTCTGCGTTTGTTCGGATGCAAAAGCCTCACGCAAAATGATGGATGCCGACGACGAGGATGCCAGCGTAATCGACTTGGCTGTGCCTGCCACCACCAATACGCAGTCCATTCTTCGCCAACTCCGGCAATACGGCAAAGAAGACTGCCGCACCATTATCTTCTCAACCTATCAGAGTATCGACGTAGTAAAAGAGGCTATCGACCTTTACGGTCGGGAGGTTGACTTGATTATCTGCGACGAGGCTCATCGCACGACTGGCGTCATTCTGAAAGACAAGGCCGAGAGCAATTTTACGAAGATTCACAGCAATGACTTCATTCGTGCCAAACGTCGTCTTTATATGACAGCCACCCCCCGCTTGTATAGTGCCAACGTGAAGGTGAAAGCGAAGGAAAACGAGAATGTGGACATTCTCTGCTCGATGGATTCAAAAGAACTCTATGGTGAAGAAATCCATCGCCTCAGCTTCAACGATGCTGTCAGCCAAGGGCTGTTAGCAGATTACAAAGTCTTGGTTCTGACTGTCAGCGAAGAGGATATTCCTCAAGAGATTCGCAATAATATCAAGGCAGACTATAATATGGCTTCAGACAAGGACAAGCTGCATGAACTCCACTTCGATGATGCCACAAAGATTATTGGCTGTATCAACGGACTCTCAAAGCGCATCAAGGGCGATAACGGCGTGACCAAAGAGCAAGACCCTGTGATGATGAAGCGTGCTGTTGCCTTCTGTCAGACCATCAATCCTACAAAGAGCAATCCCAACTATTCATCCACGCAATTGGCCAAATATTTTGGAACTATCTGCGACGAGTATAAGGACACGATGCTGCTTGATGAACAGAAAGAGGTGGTGAATGTAAAGGCCAAGCATATTGACGGCTCGATGGATGCCAACACGCGAAATGAACTGATAGCCTGGCTGAAGCAGGATGCCGATGACCCGCAGGAGTGCCGAGTGCTCTGCAATGTGCGTTGTCTCTCCGAGGGTGTCGATGTGCCTGCCCTTGATGCAGTTTTGTTCCTTTCTCCAAGAAACAGCGAGGTTGAAGTAGTGCAGAGCGTGGGGCGTGTGATGCGAACATTCGGCAAGGGAACGGACAAGGAGAAGAAATACGGTTACATCATCATTCCTGTGATTGTGCCCAACGATGTAAAGCCTGAGGATGCGCTCAACGATAATGAACGGTTCAAGGTGGTTTGGACGATTTTGAATGCCCTTCGTTCTCACGACGAGAACTTTAATGCCCATGTTAATCAAATCAATCTGAACAAGAAGCGACCAGCCAAGATAACAATTGGCCGAGTACCCCGAAACACCTACGGATTAGGGACGATGGCAGCAGAAGACGGACCTCAGCACATGGATAATGACGAGGTGGCCCGTCAGTTGGAGCTTCGCTTTGGCACATTGCAGGATGGTATCTATGCTCGACTGGTTGAGAAGGTGGGCGACAAGATGTATTGGGAGAACTGGGCCAAGTCTGTTGGAGAGATAGCCCAGAAGTTCATCGAGCGTATTGCTTTGCTCATAAAAGAGAGCGACAACGCACGAACCTATTTTAATGACTTCATCCAAGGTCTGCATAAGAACATCAACGACAGCATAGACGAAGGTCAGGCCATCGAGATGCTGGCTCAACACATGATTACGCGCCCCGTGTTCGATGCGCTGTTCAAGGAATATGAGTTCGTCAACAACAATGCCGTGAGCCGTTCGATGCAGGATATGCTGGAGGTGCTTGAGAGCGAGGGAATGGAGATGGATACCGCCGTACTCGACAAGTTCTACACCTCAGTCAAGAACAACATCAGCAACATCGACAACCTGGAGGCAAAGCAGACCATCATCAAGAATCTCTACGAGAAATTCTTCAAGGGAGCCTTCCCCCTTACGGTGGAGAAACTGGGTATTGTTTATACACCAGTAGAGTGCGTAGATTTCATCATCCATAGTGTGGAGGATATTCTGCAACAGGAGTTCCATACCTCGCTAACCAACGAGAATGTGCACATCCTCGATCCGTTTGTAGGCACAGGAACCTTCATTACCCGTCTGCTGCAAAGCGGACTGATTAAGAAGGAGGACATGCTGCGCAAATACAAGAACGAAATCCATTGTAACGAGATTGTGCTTTTGGCCTATTACATCGCCGATGTGAATATCGAGGCCGTTTATCACGACATCATGCACCCAGATAAATACGAAATGTATGATGGCATCTGCCTGACAGATACCTTCCAACTGAATGAGCATGGCGATAATGACATCTTCTCGCAGCTCTTCCCAGAGAATTCCGAGCGTTTGCAGAAGCAGAAGAAAGCACCAGTAAGGGTGATTATTGGCAATCCGCCATATTCGATTGGGCAGAAAGATGCAAACGATAATGCGCAGAATTTGTCGTACAAATTATTAGAAGATAGAATTTATAATACATATAGAAAAAAGAGTTATCATACATCAGCTCGTTCTGCTGTCACTTTAAAAGATCCATACATAGAAGCTTTCCGTTGGGCGAGTGATAGAATACAACTAATGGATGAAGGTGGTGTTGTAGCATTTATTAGCAATGGTATGTGGATTGACGGGGTTGCACAAGATGGTATGCGGAAATGTCTGCAAGATGAATTTACATCTATCTATGTATTGAATCTTCGTGGTAATGCAAGAACAAGTGGAGAACAACGCCGTAAAGAAAGTGGTAGTGTTTTTGGTGAAGGTACGCGTACCCCTATCACGATTACAATGCTCGTGAAGAATCCTGCAAGACAAGGTAAAGCGATTATATATTATCACGATATAGGGGATTATCTGACTCGTGAGCAGAAACTCAAGTTAGTAAAGGATTTCCGTTCTATAAATAATGTAGCATGGCAAAAGATTTCCCCAAATGAAAAGAATGACTGGATTAATGTACGTGATGGCATTTTTGATAATCTTGTTGTATTGGGAGATAAAAAGCTAAAGAGTAACAATGATAGTTTTTTTTATCCTTACTATTCTTGTGGTTTAAAAACAAATAGAGATAGTTGGTGTTACAATTCTGGAAAACAATCTTTGGTGAAAAATATACACGATGCAATAGATTTTTATAATAGTGAAGTTGAAAGGTTTGCTATAGAGAAAGAAAAGAATCCCCAAATTGAATCAAAAGACTTCATAAACACAGATTCTACAAAATTCTCATGGGATTATTTTCAAAGAGATCGAGATATTCCTAATGGAGTAAAATATCTATTTGATGAAACATCTATAAGGGTGTCAATGTATCGTCCTTTCTTTAAACAGCATTGCTACTTTAACAAAACATTAAATAATAGTCCATATCTACTTCCTTCTTTATTACCAAATTACAATAGTAATAACGTTTTCATTTGTTTAACGGGTGTCGGTGCCTCAAAGCCTTTCTCATGCATTATAACAGATAAATTGCCTGACTTGCAATTAGTAATGAACGGCCAATGCTTCCCCCTCTACTGGTACGAAGAAAACAAGAACAAGCAGCGGTCACTCTTTGACGAAGAATCGAACGACGACTATATCCGCAGGGATGGCATCACAGACTGGATATTAAAAGAGGTACGCACAAGATACGGCACGCGGAACATCACGAAGGAGATGATATTCTATTATGTCTATGGCCTGCTGCACTCAAAAGACTATCGCGAGCGCTTTGCTGCTGACTTGAAGAAGTCGCTGCCTCGCATCCCCATTGTGGAAAGTCTCGATGACTTCATGGACTTCTATCAGGCAGGTAAGGAACTGGCAGAATTGCATCTGAACTACGAGACGGTTGCACCTTATCCTGACGTGGTGGTTCATGGCGATTGCCAAGTGCCTCTGACCGTGAAGCGTGACCCAGCGACTGGCGGCTATATCCAGGCACCTGCAAATGATGGCGCCTACGAATACTTCCGTGTAGTAGATAAGATGCGCTTTAAGTCGAAGCAGGACAAGAGCACCATTATCTACAATGGCAACATCACCATCGAGAACATCCCGCAGAAAGCCTACGAGTACATCGTCAATGGCAAGTCGGCCATCGAATGGATTGTGGAGCGTTACGCCGTCACCCAGGACAAGAAGTCGCTCATCAAGAACGATGCCAACGACTGGGCCCGCGAGCACCACAAGCCCCGCTACATCCTCGACCTCCTGCTGAGTGTCATCAATGTCAGCGTCCAGACGGTTGACATCGTGAATAGTCTGCCAAAATTGAAATTCGACTAATTTGATATTTTGAATAAAGAGACAAAGTCTCTTTACCTTTGCAATTTACAAACTTAATCTCACAAAGTGTCTGACACTTTGTGAGGTTGAGCTTTTTTGGCACATTTTTTGCACTAGAAATAGCAATATTCAAAAGCCTATGGCTATAATTTTACATTTCACGTTTTAATTCATTTATAACTCAATTAGATGAGCGATTACATCATTCACAACATCGATTTAACTGTAACTCCTCAGTTTTTCCATTTTGAAAATGTTGAGCCAGACAAACCTGTAGAACGCTTTCCCAGCTATTATTTGGGTAGAAGCATAGGTGACAAAGGTAATGAACTTGATTTGAACCGCATCAGACGAAATGGTGAGGAGGAACATATACCTAACTGTGTCCTACGAAATGAGGGTGGTATAGCCTTACTCCGAATACACAATAAAGAAAATTTTACATTTTATGACCTGCCAGAGAATACGGGACACGAAGTTAAGGATTGTATAGGTGTTCCACAATCAAACTACCCTTTTGGCTATGTCGTGATTGATTATCGTGACGGCAAATGCCAGATGGCTATAGAAAAAACCTCCGCATGGGACAGCAAGACGATCACAATCAGAAATAGCCTTGAAAGTTTCTTTAATGACAAACTCTCAGAAAGCATGGGAATTGATACAAAACTCAAGGAGAAACCAGAGCCAACAACGTTCGATAAATTCATTGACCAACGCACCATGGACCATGGAGATGTGGTTGAATCGTTTACATTCGAGTATGTTAATTTAAAGCGTAAGCCAACAGTCAGAATACCAGAATCTCTAACAGAACAGATGGATTACCATTCAAAGATGCTAGAATTCTATAATGCCATAAGTGGCGCAACAACCATGAAAATGGGTGCGACTGTTGATAACGAAAAACTGAAACAACTGTCAACGGTTGTAGCTTATTCTACGGATAACGCATTTGACTTGACAGTCAAATTCAGAGATTATGGTGATTATACTGTCAGTAAGGGAGTTGTTGCAAAATATCCCATGAACGATGTAGTTATCAGTAATTTCAAGGATTTCATCACTCCCGATATCGTTAATAGTGATTTCGATTTGAAATCATGGCTGGACGAAGTATTTATGAAAGTAAAAGAAGGAAAAGATGACGAGGAGATACCAACCAAACCAATGGAATAAACTGAAGAATCATTTCCAAAAGCATCCTTACTATAAGTTGTGCAAAACGGTATTTGATATATTTCTTGCAGAACATTCCACTATTGTTATGACTCGCGAACAAATGTTTATTGAAGCTGCACAGACTTTGGATGACTTGTTGCAGACAGGCGATTTCTCAGTGGAAAGATGTCAGGACTTATGGAACGAAAAGTTTTCTCTTTACCAGAATCAACTCGCTATAGCAGGTGAAAGAGACGATACAAAAATCGAAGTAACCATGTTGTTTTACATGGTCATGTATGGTCTGACGACGGTCAACCACTCTCATTATCGCGGCACTCTTCAAAGAACACTTCACGATTGCATTTGCAAATTTTATGGTATAAAGGAATGTCTGAATATAGAGCAGAAGCTTCGTGAGCCTGTCAATCAGCATACAGTTGAAATGATGGAATGGATGCGAGAATATTTTAATTGCAAAGAAAGCCTGACCAAAGAGATAGATGATGTTTTAGCTGATGAAGGCGATGAAGATAGTGGGAATAGCACTGGGAGTAAAAGTGGAAAGCCTGGCGCAAAAGCGAAATCCTTTAGAGAATTTATCGTAAATCAAGTTGAGACAGATAAGGTGATAGACATAATTAGACAGAACATCCTTAAAGACAACCCACAACAAGCCGCTTTGCTTATTGTCGGAGCCATCGAAGCTGGTAAAATTTCGTCCAAGGTATCTGCTCCAAGCATATCAAAGGAGTTTAGCGTAAACGAAAACTCCATTAAGCCACATCTCGCAAAATACAGAAGTAATAGACATAGTAAACAGCCTTATTTCTCAGAACAGGAAATAGAGTCCTACAAAACCCTTTTTTCCAGCTAAGAGTAAGCGAAAGCTGCCATTAAGAATATCGATAAATATACGGTAATAATAGCGTGTATTTATCGATATTTTGATTTCTTGTAACATTGCCGCAAATACGATAATTTTGCATCCAGAAACCGAAAGTATTGGTTATTTGCACTACCCAGTACCGTAGGTGGATGGAGGTGGGTGCAACCGCTGGCCATCACTTTGTTTTCACCATCAAAAAAAGGAAAAAAGATGGAATGTAAAAACAAATTTGCTGGCTCAGTAAAGAATTCACACGAGCCGCGCCGCGTAGGAAACATAATCACAGAGATGTTCCTTGGTAATTCACCTCTCGCAAAGGGCTACCGCAAGTTCGTTGCATCGAAAGAGAATGTAGCGGAGAAAGGAGGTGAGATATGGAAGTGAATACGATATTGTGTTGTGACTTGAAAACCAAGTTACAGAACGATGTGATCTTGAAGCCTGGCAAAGAGTACCATGGTATCCTGCGACGCGACGAGGAGATTGATGAATTCCTTTGTGATGAACACTACACGTTCATCGAGACCGTGGCACGGAAGGCGGAAAAGCGTAATCCGCACGTCTTCGAAGGCAAGTACATCACAGGCACACAACTTGATGACGGCAGCCTTCGGCTGAACTTCAAGAAATTGAAGATGGGCGAGGACTTCAGCCTGGAGCGCTATGCCCTCGGAGTGTATAATGAAATATGTATGGCACTGGGGGGCATGGTAGAGAAATAGGTACGAGCGTGATGCCCGTGTTACAG
>CAZIKA010000117.1:0-6461 GCA_964539705.1 uncultured Prevotella sp.
CTAAATAGGCTGTTTAGAAATTTAAATAGGCTACTTTTGAGTGGTAAATGGGCTGGTTATTATATCGCATTGTGGACAGTGGACAGTAAGGACAGTGAAAAAATAAAAAGTATTCGCGTACGTACATATGCGTACGTACGCAAAGGATTTCCTGAAAATCACTGTCCTTACTGTCCACTGTCCATTTCTCCATTGTCAACCATCAGCCGTTGAATGCGTTGTATTTCGTCTCCTGTGCGCAACATGACAACATAGCCACGCACCCCCTGGTATTTGATTCGCTTAAAACCAAGTTCTCCAAAGGCACGGCCCAGTTGTACCGGGTTTAGCTTTTGCGAGATGTTGGAACTTACAATCTGCATAGCCCTTGCTGTGGACATAAAGATACCACCTTCTACTCCTATTGGTTTTCGGAAGTATAACTGAATCAACTCCTTCTCCAACCTTGGTGTCTCAAACTGCTTGTTATGCTCCGACAGCTTCATGATCTCCTCGCGTGAGAACCAGTACTGGAAGCCCTGCTGGTACAGGGCGTAGGCCTGGGCGTAAATGCCCTCGTAGTCGAAGGGATGTTCGCGGGGCGACTCGATGCTCTCTATCTCGAAGGGCAGCCATCGGCGGTTGCCGGTGGGGTCGGAGAGGAACTGTATGTTATTACCCGTGCCGCAGAAGGATGCGATGTGCTGTCGGTGCTCATGGAAATGGGCATAGGCTGCACGCTCATCGATAGACGGCATGGTGACAGCCGCCTTCAGCTGGTTGAGTTCCGAGGGTCGCATCGTGTCGAGCTCCTCACAGCACACCAGGCCATACTGCGCCAGGGTGAGGAGGTCGTCCTTACCCATGCGGTTCGCGTTCGTCTTTGTATAAAAGTATTGCCGCAGGTCGGGCGGCAGCAGGTAGTTGAACCACGTCGTCTTATACGATCCCTGCTCACCAATCAGTACCAGTATGACGTTGTTCACCACCTGCGGGTCCACCCATCCCGCCACCATGCCCACCAGCCATTTCTTCAGGTAGTCGGCAAAGAGCATCTGCTCCGCTACCTCGCCCTTAACAGAGACACTGACCGACATCCCCAGGATATGGTCATTGCCGTCCCATGGCGGCAGATGATCCAGGTAAAAGGTGAAGGGGTTGAAGTCGGGCGAGAAGTCGCTCCCTATCACCTGATAGATATCCTGCAAGCGCACCTTCTTCGTCTTCGACAACACACGCCACAGTGTGTTCACGATGCGGTCAGAGATAGGGTGCCAGCATGGAGTGTCTACACTATCCGTTCCAAACTCATTCCAGAGATCGCGCTCCGGTATCCTGCACTCCACCCGCTTCGTCACCACGTTGTGTCTGAGGAAGATATTGTCCCTCAGAAACTCTTCTATGTCTTTCACCGTGGCGGTGTACTCCTTCCAGTTTGGCTTGCGCTCTTTGAGACCAGTCGTTGATTTTTCTTTCATAGACTATATCGATTGTTCCTTGCTACAAAGTTACTAAAAAAACAGGGGCAATGCAAGGTTTTGCACGACGGATTTCCTCCGCCGTGCAAGAATACAACCTGTGGGGTTGTAGAGCCTACTCAAAAGAAATATGGAGCGTCATTCCGAGTCCCTCGGCAATGCGCTCCAACATTTCTATCGTGACATTTTTCCTGCCACATGCGATAGCGTTCAGATACTGCTGGCTCACCCCGATGCGGCTGGCCAGTTCTTCCTCAGTCATTTTTTACTGTTCAGGGCTTTCTTCAAGTCAAATTTTGTTTCTTTTTTCATGCTTATTTTTCTTAAATTCTCGAATGATTTTTATGAACGCGCAAAAAACTAAAATTACAAGTTTTTTAGCTGCAAAGGTACAAAAAATAAATAAGAGATGCATGGTCTGAGTCATGCATTTCCGTGTACTCTGGGAGGAAAAACGAAAACCAAGAAAACAGGCTATTCATGGTAATTCATGTTTGAAAAGAAAAAACACCGATGGAATCGGGGATTTTTGTTGAATCTTACATTTTTTCATTACACGTTTTTGTACAATTTGTTATGTTCTTACACAAAAGTGTAATGAACTTTTCAAAATATGTAATGAACTTGAGCGATTTGTTATACGCTTTTTCAAAGAAAAAGTGTAATTTTGCACGCGAAATTAAAAACGCGCACGGAAAAAGCGGTGCAACCATCAATCGAAATCATTTAAAAATCAATATAAACAATGCAACATTTAAAAACCAAATCTAGACTTGCGAGGGCAGCGATGCTGCTACTCGTGATGGTGCTCACCATGGCAAAGTCCGCATTGGCCACCAATCTGGAGTGGAACTTCAAGTTCAACACCAGTGAAGTCACACTTTCGCCTAAGGGGGACTTCACCAGGATTAGCCTGTCCGACTGCTCTGATCCTTGCGATGTCATTGGTGCGCCTGCCATTCCGGCGAAGTATGCAAACATCCTCCTTCCCAATGGTGCTACCGATGTCAAGGTGAGTGCCAGCGGCGATCTGGTGCTTCTGGCCTCTGATGTCACACCTTGGCCTGTTCAGCGCCCAGTTCCGAAGAGCAAGCCCCTGCCGCCTTTCACAGCTCCTGACTCCGTGGCGTATGCCTCTGCTGCTCCTTGGCCTGCTGTCGCTGCCACCTTTGAGGGACTCCATCAGATGCAGGGCAGCACGTTCGTCTCTGTGCGTGTGAATCCTCTTGTATATGTTGCCGCAGAAAAGAAACTCTATTATCGACCTGTCGTCAACGTCACCGTCAGCTATACCCTTCCTCGCAACGCTGCTGCTCGTGGCGTTGCGCGTGATGCGATGGCGAATGAGATGGTTAATGCGCTGGTGGTTAACCCAACCAATACTTCTTCCAAGAAGTCCACTACTGCCCCTCGTGGTAGTATGCGTGACGCCACCGACAAGGTTGACTACTTGATCATCACCGATAATGTTCTTTCAAATGCCTTCCAGAACCTTGCCGATTATCGTGCCACAGAGCAAGGCGGCTCTTTCAGCACACGTGTCGTCAAAATCAGTGAAATCGAATCCCATTACGAGGGCGATGATGTGCCGATGAAGATTCGCAACTGCATCTTCGACTACTACCAGAACCATGGCACCACCTATGTCGTCCTTGGTGGTGATGATTCTCGTGTCCCCGTCCGTTATACTTATGCTCAGGTAGGAGAATGCAAAGAATGGCACATGCCTACAGACCTCTACTATTCCGACCTTACCGGCACTTGGAAGGCTGACGGATTAGATGATTTCGGTGTTGAAGAAGCCAATGTGGACATGTCGCCCGAGGTCATTGTGGGTCGCATCCCTGTCCGCACTGGAAATCAGCTCAATGACTATTTAGCGAAGGTTGAGGCTTTTGAGACAGACCTTACTCATTCCCGCAACTCTATGATTCTTGGCGGTCCCGCTGCCTGGTGCCGCTACTATGGCGACAAACGCCCCACCGATGATGTCACTGGTGATGGACATCGTGGCTTCCGTGACCGTAATGGTTACGCCAGCGATTCGGAGATGTGGCTTCGCCGTCTCTACCGCGACGGCATCAAGCCCTTCTGGGATAATGTCGAATCTGAAGGTGGCCGCACCATCCATCTTGCCACCGATGCCATCACCTCATGGGACGCTGAAGATTGCGGTGACACACCGCTGACTGGAAAGAATCTCCAGAGTTGGCTGAACAACACAGGCTACACCCACCTTATGTTCTCTGGTCATGGCTACCCTCAAGGTTGGGGATTGGAAGGCCAAGATGATAATTTCTACACTGAAGAAAATGCAGCAGCCCTTGAGAAACTTACCCCTTTTGTTTATACCGACGCCTGCCTCACTGGTGCCTTCGATGAGGATGGCATCAAATCAACTGGTATTACTGTTGATACTAACACAGAAGAACCATACACTTACCCTTCTGAGCCTTGTCTTGGCGAGGCTTTCCTCCGCAATCCTAATGGCGGATCCCTTGTTCACATGGGGTGTTCCCGCTATGGTTGGGGATATCGAGACTATCAGGGCGAGGACCCAGATGATGAAGATGCTGACGGCATGTATATCGGATGCACAGCCAGCAACACCTCCGATGGCGGTCCCTCCACTGTCTATGCCTATAAGTTCTACCATCGCCTCTATGAAGGGGATGCCGTATCTGCTAACCGCACTGTAGGTCAAGCCTTTGCCATGTCAAAGGCCGACATGATTTCCGAATGTGCCAACTATGACTGTGAACGCTGGATTCAGTTCGGTCTGAACTACCTTGGCGACCCAGCCATCACACTCTATCCTCGCGCAGAGGCTCCTGCGGTAGCTAAGCCTACGGAAGTTACCGTCAACTATACGGGCGGCGATATTGCAGAGGTGAGCTGGACCAGCACAGAGACGGCATGGGACATCAATGTGAACGGCATCGTGACGGAAGATGTCACTAACCCCTACACCCTGACCAATCTTCAGCTTGCTACTAACTACAACGTAAAAGTACGCGCCAAGAACGCCAACGGGGTCAGCAACTGGTCAGCACCCGTCACCTTCACAACCGATCTGTCGTACGACAATTGCCAAATCTCGTTTGGACTCACCGACAGCTACGGCGACGGCTGGAACAGAGCATACATTCAAGTGGAGGATGTGCTGACAGAAAGCATCATCGGTACGGTAAGCAACACCAATGAGGCAAATGCTGATGAGGTACAGACCTACACCATGACTGTTCCCAACGACCGCGACATTCGGTTCGTCTGGGGGAGCGGCAAATATGACAGCGAGTGCTCCTACGTGGTCTATGATGTGAATGGCGAAGTCATTTTCTCTGGCTCTGGAGCCATGAGTAGCGCAGTCACTTACCACGTTGACTGCACCATCACTCCGTGGCGCACTCCTACCGGTCTCACCGCCTCAAACTTCGGTCCTCATAGTGCCGTGCTGAGTTGGACGGAGAACAGCAACCCAGCAGCCACCGCTTGGGTAGTGGCTTACAAAGCTGAAGGTGCTTCTGTTTTCACCGAGGTTGAAGCCAACACAAACCCCTACACCCTGACAGGACTCGCCGCAGAGACGGAATACACTGTGAAGGTGCGCCCTGTCACTGACGATGCCGTCATTAAGTGGAGTACAGAAGTGACCTTCACCACAGACATTGCCACCCCAACCCCCACCAAACTTGCCGTGATACCAGCTCTCACCTCTGCAACAGTCACGTGGACAGGCTTGGCTGACAGCTATGATGTGCGCTACGGTCTCCTTCCTGAGGGGGCTGGTGTTTCATGGTTACAATATGATAACGGAACGCTTGGCTACAATTTAGGCGGTGACACAGAAATAACTTGGACTTGGGGCGTGATGTATCCTACTGTAACTGGCAACAGACTGACAAAAGTTTCATTTTATGAGGACCCGACATGTATCATGAGCAATATCATTATCAACATCTATTCCGGTGGCGATAATGCCCCTGAAACATTGCTCTATACCAAAGATGTTGCTCCGACAGGCAGTACCAGTTTCCATGAGGTTACATTCGATACGCCTGTGGTAATTACTCCAGGAAAGAACCTGTGGATTACGCTGACCGCAACGGGAACCTATGTAATGGCCATATGCGAAAACGCTGAGCCGAACAATCAGTGGATATGCAATAACGGTTCGTGGGTTTTGATAGGTTCCCTTTTATCTCCCGCTGAAAACTATGGCTGGATGATTCGTGGTTGCATGGAGACATTAGAATTTGATGAAGATGCCATCAGCTGGACAACAACCACATGCAATAAACCTACTTGTCAGCTGACAGGGCTGACACCTGAGACTGGCTATTTGCTTCAGGTGCGCGGCGACTATGGCAGTGATGGTAAGAGTGAGTGGGCCACCACAATCTTCACCACGCTCAAGCACATTGAGCTGGCCGATAATGCCGACAACAGCGGTCTCATCGCTGCGGCTAACAGTGAAACGCTTGACGTTACCCTCACGCGTACCTATTCTTCTACTGCTACCAACTGGAACACGTTCTGCGTGCCGTTCGACATCGATAACACGACGCTGAAGGCGAAGTTCGGCGATGATGTAGAGGTGGCTGAATTCAGCGAAAACAGCACTGATGCTGACAATATCACGGTGAGCTTCACCAAGATGGCTGATCCAGCCATCACGGCCAATAAGCCCGTGCTGCTGAAAACCTCTGTGGCACCTGCTTCTGTGACCTTCACTGGGGTAACGATTAAGAACGCGGAGCCTAAGGTTGCAGGCAACTACTTCGACTTCGTAGGCTCTTACGAGGCTCAGAAATACGTGGAGACGGGTAACTACTACCTCAGCGCCAACAAACTTTACCGTTCGTCAAAGGACAACGGCACCTACATCAAGGGCTTGCGTGCGTATATCAAGGCAAAGACGGCCAATGCGCGTGTGGCGAACTTCGGAATCAACGAGGACGTAGTGACAGAAGTTAACGAAGTTAAAGGAGTTAAAGAAGTTAA
>CAZIKA010000117.1:6561-8039 GCA_964539705.1 uncultured Prevotella sp.
ACGAATATGAAAAAGAAAGCATATATGGCACCTGAGGTAGAGGTGCACACGATAGCAGTACAGCAGATGATCTGCGAATCAGGCATAAGAAGTCTTGGTGGCGACTCAGAGGTAGAGCAGGGCCAGGGCGACCCTGAACCCTCTGGAGGCGCAGACTCCCGTCGCTACAACTCCTGGGACGACGAGGAAGAGGATTTCTGATTATTAAGCACAAAAAAATGAGCGTTACGGCATTATTTCGAAAAAAAATCGTAATTTTGCCGTAACTTTTTATTTTGTCAGTCGTCTTAACAATTAGAGAGGATGAAAGAAATCAGTTTTCGCACCGACGTGTTGCCGCTGAAGAACGAACTCTTCCGCCTGGCATTCCGCATCACTCTCAACCGTGAGGATGCAGAGGATGTGGTGCAGGAAACGATGATGAAAGTCTGGAACCGCCGAGAGCAATGGCAGCAGATAGAGTCGATGGAGGCCTTCTGTTTGACAATCTGCAGAAACGTGGCGCTCGACCATCAGAAGCGAATGGAGAACCAGAACGTATCGCTCGACGATGAAGAGACCATCACCTCTCACCGCTCACCGCTCGCCTCTCCTGAGGAGAAGGCCGTACAGAGAGACAGAGTGGAACGCGTCAGGAAACTGATGGAACAACTGCCCGAGAAACAGAGCACCTGTATACAGTTGCGCGATGTGGAAGGGAAGAGCTACAAGGAGATAGCCGCCGTGATGAATATCACTGAGCAGCAGGTGAAAATAAACATCTTCAGAGCTCGACAGACAATAAAACAAGCGTATTTGAAACAAGAGCAATATGGACTATAAGTACATCGAACAGTTAATGGATCGCTATTTCGAGGCCGAGACGACCTTGAAAGAGGAGCAGATTCTGAAGGCGTTCTTCGAGCAGAGCGAGGAGGAGTTGCCAGAGAGCCTGCGCCCCTACCGCGAGCTCTTCGCTGCCTTTGAGCAGGACGAGGTGCTGGGCGATGACTTTGACGAGCGTATGCTGCAGATGATAGAGGAGAAGCCTGAGGTGAAGGCTCGCACCATCTCGCTGGCAGAGCGCTTCCGTCCGCTGATGCGTGCTGCTGCTGTGGTGGCTATCCTCATCACGCTGACCACCGCACTGAACCAGTCGTTCAAGGATGACAGGGTTTGGACCAACCAGTCGGACTATGCCTTAGAGAACGCCTCTACGGGTGATGAGCCGGCAATGGCCTATGATCAGCTGTCGGCTGACTCCCTGAAGGGTGATTCGCTCTATAAGCCCACGGGCTATCTGGAATGATACATTTCTATGCTTTCTCTATAAAAACATTCATTTATTTTTAGGATTAAAACATTAAAACATTGCTTTCTGGAAGTTGAGAAAACTTCGAAAGACGAAAATAAGCCACCCGTGAAGGATGGCTTTTTTTGTTTGCTTACCAGTGAATATCTGTGTTAGCTTTTTTTCATCTGGAGGTTTAATTGGTAGA